>CALXUC010000009.1 GCA_944391575.1 uncultured Clostridia bacterium
TAAAAAAAATTAAGAATTTAAATTTAAAAGTAAAATTAGATACGAATGGTACAAATTATTTAAAATTAAAAGAATTAATAGAAGAAAACTTAGTAGATTACGTCGCAATGGATATAAAAAATGTTTACGATAAGTATCCAATTACAACAGGTGTTAAAAATATTAATATTGAAAATATTAAGAAATGCATTACTTTATTAAAGAAAAATAAAGTTAAACATGAGTTTAGGACAACAATAGTAAAAAACTTTCATACGTATGCTGATATTGAAAGTTTATGTAAGATGGTGGGAAAAGCTTCACCATATTATTTACAAAATTTTATTAATAGTGATAATGTATTAGAAAAGAATTTAGAAAGCTTTTCAAATGAAGAATTAGCAAATTTAAAGAATTTTTTAGAAGAAAATTATAATAATATAAAAATTAGAAACGTGTAAAAGAAAGTAGAGGGTAATAATATGTATTATATAAAGAAAAAGAAAGAAAAAAAAGCAGAAAAAAAGAGCAATGTAAAATCAACTATGATAGATTATAAAAAAATTATAGATAATTATTTAAATGTTTCAGACTGGAGAGTTAAAGAAAATTCTACAGTTACATATTCAGTAGGAGGTTTGATTTTAGGAAATTCTGGAGCTATTACAGCCAATTATTGGTTAAGCGAAATATATGATGAAGAAATTGCAAAAGCTCATAAAGAAGCAGATATTCATATTCACGATTTATCTATGTTAACGGGTTACTGTGCTGGTTGGAGTTTAAAACAACTTATAAAAGAAGGCTTAGGTGGAGTATCAGGAAGAATAACATCATCACCTGCTAAACATTTAAGTACATTATGTAATCAAATGGTAAACTTTTTAGGAATTATGCAAAATGAATGGGCAGGAGCACAAGCTTTTTCATCTTTTGATACATATTTAGCTCCTTTCGTTAAAATAGATAATTTGTCATATAAAGAAGTAAAACAATGTATACAATCTTTCGTATACGGTGTAAATACTCCAAGTAGATGGGGGACACAAGCACCTTTTACAAATATAACTTTAGACTGGGAAGTTCCAAACGATTTAGCGGAATTAAATGCTATAGTTGGCGGAGAAGAAGTAGACTTTAAATATAAAGATTGTAAAAAAGAAATGGATATGATAAATAAAGCATTCATAGAAATTATGATTGAAGGTGACGCAAATGGAAGAGGATTCCAATACCCAATTCCAACATATTCAATTACTAAAGATTTTGACTGGTCAGAAAAAGAAAATAATAAATTATTATTCGAAATGACTGCAAAATATGGCACACCATACTTTTCAAATTATATTAATAGTGATATGGAACCAAGTGATGTTAGAAGTATGTGTTGTAGACTTCGTTTAGACTTAAGAGCATTAAGAAAAAAATCAGGTGGATTCTTTGGAAGTGGCGAATCTACAGGTTCAGTAGGTGTTGTTACGATTAATTTACCAAGAATCGCATATTTAGCAGAAGATGAAAAAGATTTCTATACAAGATTAGAAAAATTAATGAATATATCTGCAAGATCATTAAAAATAAAAAGAACAGTTATTACTAAGTTATTAAATGAAGGACTATATCCATATACAAAACGTTATTTAGGAACATTTGATAATCACTTCTCAACAATAGGATTAATAGGAATGAATGAAGTTGGCTTGAATGCAAAATGGCTAAGAAAAGACTTAACACATGAAGAAACACAAGAATTTGCTAAAGAAGTATTAAACTTTATGAGAAATAAATTAAGTGATTACCAAGAAGAATATGGCGACTTATATAACCTAGAAGCAACTCCAGCAGAATCTACAACATATAGATTTGCTAAACATGATAAAAAACGTTATCCAGACATTATAACAGCAGCTGAAGGAGATAAAACACCATATTATACAAATAGTTCTCACTTACCAGTTGGATATACAAGCGACATATTTACAGCATTAGATGTACAAGACGAATTACAAACATTATACACATCTGGAACAGTATTCCATGCATTCTTAGGAGAAAGACTTTCAGATTGGAAATCAGCTGCTAATTTAGTTAGAAAAATAGCTGAAAATTATAAATTGCCATACTATACATTATCTCCAATCTATTCAATATGTAAAGAACATGGATACATAACAGGTGAAGCAAAAACATGCCCTACATGTGGAGCAGAAACAGAAGTATATAGTAGAATAACAGGATATTATAGACCAGTAAAAAACTGGAATGATGGTAAAGCACAAGAATATCTAGACCGTAAATCATATGTAATAGGTACAAGTTGTATGAAGCCAAAAGAAGAAAAAGTAAATGGCGTAGAAGGTGCAGAAAATAAAGATAAAAAAGTAAAAGAAATAAAAGTATTAGAAGGAATAAATACTACAGAAAATTCAAAAACAGAAGAAAATATGGTATATAATTTTAATAATGAAATACATAATAATAAAGAGAATACAGAAAATTATCAAAGTAAAATAATATTATTTGGAACAAAAACTTGCCCAAACTGCAAAGTAGCAAAATCTCTATTACAAAAAGCACATATAGCATTTGAAGAAGTAGATGCAGAAGAAAAAAGAGACTTAACAGAACTTTACCAAGTAAATCAAGCTCCAACATTAGTTTTAGTAGATGGCTCTAATCAAATAGAGAAAATTGTTAATGTTTCTAATATTAAGAAGTATATTATGAGTTAATGATAAAACATTTAGTAAGAAAACATATAACTTTTGCAAAACCTTGATATATAGCTATTTTTAGTCAAAAGCAAGCTTAAGGCACACAATCCGGGTCTTGAGCTTCACAATAGCTATATATCAAGGTTTTATAAAATTTTTACTGAATTGCAACAATATTTATTTCCCAAAATTAAAAAATATTTGATTTTGGGAAATATTTTTGGTATAATTTATATTGAGGTGAAAACGATTATGAAATTAATTGAAAGGGACTATTTACAAAAGTTAATTAATATAATAGGGACACCAGATGTTAAAGTAATTACTGGTGTGAGACGTTCTGGAAAATCTAAATTATTAGAAGCATTCAAAAAATATATAGAAGAAAATATAGATAATTTCAACATTATAAGTATTAATTTTAACTTATTAGAATATGAAAATTTACAAGACTACAAAGCATTACATAATTACATAGAATCACGATATATTGAAGGAAAGAAAAACTTCGTACTTATAGATGAAGTACAAATGTGTAAAAACTTTGAAAAAGCAATTAATAGTATTCATGCTTCAGAAAAATACGATATATATATAACAGGTTCAAATGCATTTCTATTAAGTAGTGATTTAGCTACATTATTTACAGGGAGAACTTTTGAAATAGAAGTATATCCTTTTTCTTTTAAAGAATATTTAAAATATTACGAATATACAAATATAGAAGATGCTTTTGATAAATACGTTTTAGAAGGTGGTCTTGCTGGTTCATATTTATATAAAACAGATGTAGAGAAATATAATTATATATTAAATATTTATAAAACGTTAATTATAAGAGATATACAAAGAAAATATAAAATAAGAAATACAGAATTATTGGAAAATTTAAATAATTTCTTAATGGATAATATATCTAATATCACTTCTTCAAGAAGCATTACTAAAGAATTAGAAAGGAAAGAAACAAAAGTAAACCATAAAACAATAAGTAATTATATTAACTACCTATGTAATGCATTTTTATTTTATAAAGTTAGAAGATATGATATACAAGGAAAAAAATACCTTTCTTCTCAAGACAAATATTTTCTATCTGACCATTCTTTTAAATTCGCAAAATTAGGAACTAAAAATATGAATTATGGAAGAATATATGAAAATATAGTAGCAATAGAATTATTACGTAGAGGATATGAAATATATGTAGGTATTCTTTATAAAAAGAAAATTGATCTTGTTGCAATAAAACAAAATGAAAAGATATATATTCAAGTATCAGACGATATTAGTAGTGAAGAAACTTTAAAAAGAGAAGTAAATCCTTTATTACAAATAAGAGACGCGTATCCTAAAATTTTAATTGCAAGAACAAAACACGACATGTATCAATATGAAGGAATAAAAATAATTGATATAGCAAATTGGTTAAGTGATAAAAAAGAATAAGGACAAATAATGTCTTTATTCTTTTTTATTATAATTAACATCGTATTTCGATAGATTCTTTTTAGGAAAGAAATTCTCAAAATCTATGACGCCTTGTGATTCAGCCATATTTTTATACTTTTCTATGTCTATTGGCGTCATACTTGCGTGTTTATAAGTAATTACCTTATTAATTTCAGGAATTTCATTATCTTTCCCATTATATAATTCATCTATTGTATTAAAATCTTGTATTCTTGCTATTTCAAAAATTCTATTTCTAACTGTTTCATCTGTTAAAGTGCCTAATTCTATAGCATTATAACTTGAAAAAATTGCTAGTTCATCTGTATCTTCAGGAGAATAACAGAAGAAAATATAATAATAATTTTCTTTTAGGAAACTCATATTTTTATCTGCAAAAGTTAAAAATTTATTATCTTGGGAAACACCACCGTATTGTTCTAAACGAATATTATTATTTGTTATAATTTCACCTTTTAGATTATTTAATACAGTAATATCATAAATAGTATATGGTTCATATATTGTTTTAGTTAATAAACCAGTAGGCTCTATTTCCATTTTAATAGGATTACGATATTCTATATGGTTGATAGTATTAACTTTAGCAACAAATACATATGGATAATAATCTGTTACTATTTTAGGGTCAGAAAAATCTAGCATATAAGAAACATATAGCTCTGCTCTTGGTAGTTCTTCAAATTTTTCATTATATTTTTTGGGTGATATACTTCTATTGTTATAAATGTTTATTACAGCGATAACAACAATAATAATTAAAATTATTATAATAATTTTTTTCATTTTCTTCATATCAATATTAACCCCTTCTAATACACTAATTTATAGAAGTATACCATACAAAATATAAAAATTCAAATTTTTTTCAAATTAATGCACCCATTTTGTAGAAAAAAATTATCTAATATATAGTTTTTACACTCACTTTAAATTTATTTCTCAAAATCAAAAACATTTGGTTTTGGGAAATATTTTTTAGCGTAATCTCTATATATTTATTAAAAGAAGCTATATATCAAGCTTTTTACTAATTCTTCTCCTTAGCTGTTATAAAAAGAAACAAAAGTTTGCAAAAAACTCTTGACAAATTATAAAAAAAGTATTAAAATAATAGCGAACATAAGTTTTGAATATAATTTGTAGGAGGCTAATATGATAACAACATTACATATAAAAAATATTGGTATTATTGAAGATATAATAGTAGATTTTAACGAGGGCTTTAATGCTTTAACTGGTGAAACAGGAGCTGGAAAAACATTAATAGTAGATTCTTTAAATATAATAGCAGGTGGCAGATTTTCTAAAGAAATGATAAGAAAAGGGGAGAGCTATTCATTTGTAGAAGCCGCATTATTTTTACCAAATTTAGAGGAAGAAAATTATATAGTAAGTCGAGAAATTCACACAAATGGAAGAAGTACTTGTAAAATAAATGGAAGACTTGTAACTGTAAATGAATTAAAAAATTTTATGTTAAATGTTATAAATATACATGGTCAATCAGATAACCAAAGTATAATGAATGTAAACGAACATATAAACTTTTTAGACGACTTTATAGGAAACATATTAAATTTAAAAAAAGAATATTCAATACTATATAATGAATATAAAAATATTCAAAATGAACTGTCTAAAAATTATGGAGATGATACAGAAAAAGAACGTAAATTAGATTTATTAAATTATCAATTAAATGAAATTATAGAAGCTAATTTACAAATTGGTGAAGATACAGAATTAGAAGAACAACGAAAACTTATTCAAAATTCTGAGAAAATTTATACTAATTTAAAAACCGCAGAAAGTAATAATGAAATTGCATTAGAAGAACATTTAATAACATCAATTAAAGCAATGGAAAAAATAGAAAATTTAAATGACGAATATTTAAAGAAATTAGAAAATTTAAGAGATATTTATTATAACTTAGAAGAATTAAATCGCGATATATCACATATGCAAAATTCTATTGATTTTGATGAAGAAACTCAAAATAATATAGAATATCGTCTCGACTTAATATCTTCCTTAAAAAGGAAATATGGAGCTTCTATAGAGGATATATTAAATTATAAAGAAAAATTACAACAAGAGATCAAAAGTATTGAAAATTTAGAAACATATATTTTAGAATTAAAAGAAAAAGAAAAAATTTTAACAGAAAAATTAAAAACAATATCAGCAGAAATTAATAAAATTAGAACAAAATCAGCATTACAATTAGAAGAAAAAATAAATAAAGAATTAAAAGATTTAGAAATGAAAAATGCAAAATTCAAAGTAAAAATTGCATACAATGAAAATATATTTAAGCAAACAGGTAGTAACGAAGTAGAATTTCTAATATCAACAAATATAGGAGAAGATTACAAACCTTTAATAAAGATAGCATCAGGAGGAGAAATGTCTAGAATAATGCTTGCAATAAAAACTATATTTGCAGATACAGATAAAGTATCTACAATGGTATTTGATGAAATAGATACAGGAATTAGCGGAATTGCTGCAAAATCAGTAGCAGAAAAAATGGCTAAAATAGCAGAAAAACATCAAATATTTGTAGTAACACATTTAGCAATAATAGCAGCATATGCAAAAAATAATTATTATATATCTAAAAATACAGAAAATAATTATACAAAAACTAATATAAGATTACTAAATGAAGATGAAACAGTAAACGAAATAGCAAGAATCTTAACAGGTGATATTACTGAAACGGCTATAAACCACGCAAAAGAATTAAGAAAAAAATGTGCGTAAAAATATCTATGTTTTAGTAACAACTCAGCAGATATTTAAATAAAAGCTTGAAGTTACAATTTACAGCCTTTATTATAAAAATATTGAAGTACTTATATATTAATATTTTGCAATCAAAGACCCGGATTGTTACGCCCTAGCTATGTTTTTGATAAGAAATATTAATATATAAGTACTACTGATATTTATTTAGCTGTAAATTGTAACTGGACAGATATGCTTTTATAAAAATTTTACTGATTTAACTTGAACTTTAATACATTATAATATATAATAACAAAAACAAAAGAAAGGAAGTATTTAAATATGGCAAAATTATACTTTACACATGGACCAATGGGGAGTAGTAAGAGTGCAATGGCACTTATGACTCAATATAATTATGAGCAACAAGGATATAATGTATTATTACTAAAATTAAATATTGATACAAGAGATGGAGCATTTATAAAAAGTAGGGCATTAACAACTGAAAAGCCATGTATTTTATTTTCAGCAGATGACAATTTAAAAGAAGTTTTATTAAGAGAAGAAATAAAAGGGAAGAAGTATGATGCAATAATAGTAGATGAAGCACAATTCCTAACTAAATCACATGTAGAAGAATTAAAAGATATAACAATATATAAAGATATTAATGTATTTTGTTATGGCTTAAAAACAAATTACGCGACACAATTATTTGAAGGTTCAAAAAGATTATGCGAATTAGCAGATTCAGAACGTGAATTAAAATCTATTTGTAAATGTAAAAATAAAGCTACAATAAATGCATTAAAAATTAATGGAAAAGTTGTAAAAGAAGTTTTAGGAAATTGTGATATTTTAATTGGTGATACAAATAGTAAAGATATTTATACATATGAGCCAATGTGTTATAAATGTTGGGAAGAGGCAGAATCTTTTAAGGTAGAAGATTTATTTAATAATAATAGCCAAAAAATAGAAGTAGAAAACATTGCGCAAAATGAAAGTTTTGTACATAAAAAGGTAGAAAAAATCTAGAAAGGACATATTTTATATGATTGATCGTGATTATAACCCAGACTTATTAAATTCATTTTTAGATTATCTAGACTCTGCTCTAGATAAATCTCAAAATACAATTAAAGAATATAATTATGATTTAGTAACTTTTTTTAAATATTTAAAATTAGATAATTTAAATGATAATACTAATTCTATTTCTGACGACAATTCTAAAAATATAATTATTAATGATATTACTATTAATGATTTAAAAAAACTAACTCTAGAAGATTTATACACATATACTACCTACCTTAAAAATATTAAGAAAAACAATGCTGCTACTAGAGCTAGAAAAGTTGCTAGTTTAAAATCATTCTTTAATTATTTATGTATAAATCAAAAACTATTAGATATAAACCCTGCACAAAATTTAGAAACGCCTAAAATTGGTAAACGATTACCAAAATATCTTACATTAGAAGAAAGTCGCCAATTACTCAACAATGTAGAGAAAATTGATTCTAGAAACGAATCTAGAGATTATGCTATAATTACCCTATTTTTAAATTGTGGTATGCGTTTATCTGAATTAACTGGAATTAATATTAGTGATATAGATTTTGATAATAATAAATTAAATGTTATTGGCAAAGGAAATAAAGAGCGTACTATTTATTTAAATAAAGCTTGTATAGATGCAATAAATAAATATATAGCTGATAGACCTAAACCTAAAATGCAAAGTAAAAAGGATAATCCATTATTTTTAAGTGAAAGGAAAACACGTATTAGCCAACGTATGGTACAAGACATAGTAAAGAAATATTTATCAGCTACTGGATTAAGTAAGTATTCAACACATAAATTACGACATACTGCAGCTACTCTTATGTATAAATACGGTAATGTTGATATAAGAGCTTTACAACAATTACTTGGCCATGAAAGTATTTCTACAACTGAAATTTATACACACGTTGATAATGAAATTATAAGAAATGCTGTTGAATCTAATCCATTATCAAATTTTAAACCTGAAAGCGATTAAGTTACTTTAGAATTATAAATTTGTTTAAATATAATTTATTAAAAATTTTTATCAGAAGTTTTTATATATAAAATTATTACCCAAAATATATAAAATTGATAATTATTGATAATTTTAGACATATAACTTTATTACTTTTTTAAAAAAACGGCTTAAAATCGATTCTGAAGTGTTTACGTTTAAAGCCCTTGAAAATACTGTGATTTGACTAAAATATGTTTTAATGGTATAATATAATTATATTTTCACTTATAATAAAAGGAGGAAAAAGTGAAAAAATTCTTTGTAACCTTTTTGGCTATGGCTATGCTGTCTTTTTCTTTTATAACTTCTGCGCAAGCAGTCGACATGAAGGCTTTTTTAAAAAGTATCGAAAATATTCGGAATGAATATTTGAGAATTCAGGAGAAAAATGATTTAAGAGATTTTGAATTTCTGTTAACTATGTCGATTGCTCAAGTAACTGCTTGGGATCAGGCGGTTGGGAAACCGAATATTAAAAAAGAGAAGATGATTGAAATATCTAAACAATTTACAGCGATTATTAGCTCTCAATATATATCTATGCAAAAGTATTTGCAAAGATATGTTATTGGTAAGAGTCCAAACAAGGAGCAGACAAAGAAAAATTGCAGCCAGCTCTTGCAATATATTAATCAAGGGTTAACTGCACTGAAGAATTAACATTTTCTCCCAAACCCAGTAGTAGAATTTTTTACTACTGGGTTCTATATTTATAGGAAATATTTTTCATAAAAGAATAGGTTGGATTTGTTCATTATTTAATGCATATTCTATAGTAGGTATTAAGTAAGTTAAATCAAAAGCTAATGAACGCGGTTTAGTAATAGGATTATCTTGCTTAAATGGTATAAAATAATAATGCTTTCTATTTAATAGTTTTCCAATATTTTCTGCATTAGAACTTAATCCGTCATTTGTACATATTCCAATAACAATATTATTATCATTACGTAAATTAGATTTTGCTGCTAAAAGCACCGGTGTATCTGTAATTCCGTTAGCCAATTTAGAGATTGTATTGCCTGTACAAGGTGCTATTACTAATATGTCTATAATTTTTTTCTGACCTAATGGCTCTGCTTCTACAAATGTGTTTATTATTTTATTATTTGTAATTTCTTCAATTTTCTCAATAAACTCTTTACTTTTTCCGTATCTCGTATCTATGTTATATGAATTAAACGACATTATAGGTACAACATTAGCTCCATTTTCCACTAATTTTTTCATATACGGAATTATCACTTCAAAGGTAGAATACGCCCCTGTTAAAGCAAAGCCTATTTTTCTATCATGAAAGTTAAATTGAAACAAAAAATCACCTCCATAATATATTTTATGTAAATATATATAAGAAGTGATAATTTTATTATTACTTAATTAATTCTAAAGTTTCACGAGCTATCATTAATTCTTCGTTTGTAGGAACTACATAAACTGAAATTTTTGAATTGGTTGTTGAAAGTTTAATTTCTTTTCCTTTACAGTCATTTATTTCTTCATCGATTTCAACGCCAAAACATTTCAAGTAATCACATATTAAAGTACGTCTTTTAGGTTCGTTTTCACCAACACCTGCTGTAAATACTATTGTATCTAAGCCTTGCATCGAAACAATATATTTAGCAATAAATTGTGCTACTAAATAACAGTATATATCTAAGGATAACACTGCTTTTTCGTGATTATCAGCCGCAGCAGCTTCTATATCTCTAAAATCTGTACTAACTCCTGAAATACCATAAACTCCAGATTCTTTATTTAAAATTTCTGATACTTCATCTGCTGTTAATTTTTCTTTATTCATTAAAAATGTAACAATAGATGGATCTAAATCTCCTGAACGAGAACCCATTGGAATTCCTCCAAGTGGGGTTAATCCCATACTTGTATCTACGCATACTCCATTTTTAACTGCTGCTAAACTTGCTCCTTGTCCCAAATGACAAGTTACGATTTTTAATTCTTTTACATCTTTTCCCATTAATTCAGCTACTCTATTTGCTACATATTTATGTGAAGTTCCATGTGCTCCATATCTTCTTATTCCATACTTTTCGTAATATTTATATGGTATAGGATATATGTATGCTTTTTTAGGCATTGTTTGGTGAAATGCTGTATCAAAAACTGTAACCATTTTTACATCAGGCATTAAATTTTTGCAAGCTTCTATTCCTAATATAGCTGCTGGATTATGCAATGGAGCTAAAGGAATACAATTTCTTATTTCTTCTACAACGTGATCATTTACAATAGTAGATTTTGTAAATTTCTCTCCTCCATGTACTACTCTATGTCCTACGCCATTTATTTCATTAATATCTTTTATAACTCCATATTCTTTTGACATTAATTGATTTAATACAAATTGTATTGCTTCATTGTGATCTTTTACTGGATTTTCAAAAACATGTTTTTCTCCATTAACTTTGTGTGTTAAAAAAGAATTATTTTGCCCTATTCTTTCATAATTTCCTTTTGCTAATACGTTTTCAGTAGTCATATCTATTAATTGATATTTTAATGATGAACTACCACAATTTAATACTAAAATTTTCATATTCTAACTCCTTTTTTTAAATATAATATTTAATAATTTACTTTTTTATAATTAATAAATCTTAATTATATAGCCATTTTAGCTTATTTCTTCGCTTTGAGCTTGCACAGATGTTATTGCAACTACTCCAACTATATCATCAACACTGCAGCCTCTTGATAAATCATTTACAGGTTTAGCTACCCCTTGACATAGCGGACCATATGCTTTTGCGTTTCCCATTCTTTGAACTAGCTTATATCCTATATTTCCTGCATCTAAATTTGGAAATATTAATGTATTACAAATACCTGCTATTTTACTACCAGGAGCTTTTATTTCAGCTACTTCTGGAACTATAGCTGCATCTAATTGTAATTCTCCGTCTATCATTAAATTAGGATTTTTTAATTTGGCTAACATTGTTGCATCTACTACTTTTTTTGTCTCATCAGATTTTGCGCTTCCATAAGTTGAATAAGACAACATACCTATTTTTGCGGCTTGCCCAACTAATAATTCATAGCTTTTAGCTGAAGCTATTGCTATTTCTGATAATTCATCACTATTAGGATTTGGATTAATACCACAATCACTAAATAAATATATATTACCATATTCACAATTTGGGACATCCATAATGAAAAAACCTGAAACTAATTTGGTACCTTCTTTTGTTTTTAAAATTTGTAATGCTGGTCTTAATGTATCAGCAGTAGAATGTGCTGCTCCACATACTAATCCATCAGCTTTATTTAATTTTAATAACATTATTCCGAAATAAATTTCATCTAGAATTAGACGTTTTGCTTTATCTAAAGTCATTCCTTTTAATTTTCTTAATTCATATAAAGTTTTAGCCATTATGTCCTTATCTTCATATAATGGTGGTTCAATTAATTCTGCTAAACTTATATTTATGTTGTTTTCATTTGCAATATTTTGTACTTCTTCTTTATTTCCAATAAGTATAATATTAGCAATTTTTTCTTGAGTAAGTTTCTCTGTAGCTTTTAAAATTCTTATATCTGTTGCTTCCGGAAGAACAATTGTTTTTACATTTTGGGAAGCTCTTTTTATAATTGAATCTATAAACATATTTCCTCCTTAAATTTATAATGGTGCAAGTAATGGGACTCGAACCCATACGCTATAAAAACACACGCCCCTCAAACGTGCCTGTCTGCCAGTTCCAGCATACTTGCTCTTTAATTAAAAAATTTAAGTAAATCTATAAGCCGGGTTCTGTCGTGAATAATCATTTATCTAGGATATATATTACTATATACCTCGTGCCGCTATCTAAGAAGACGACGAGCAGTCTTAACCTTCCATTATTTAGCGTTGCTCCAAGTGGGGTTTACATTGTCGAAATATGTCACCATATTTCCGGTAAGCTCTTACCTCACCTTTTCACCCTTACCTTTTAAAATAAAAGGCGGTTATTTTCTGTTGCACTTTCCTTAAGGTCACCCTTACTGGACGTTATCCAGCACTATTGCTCTGTGGAGCCCGGACTTTCCTCAAATGATTTAACATTCGCGATTATTCAATTTACTTAACAATAATATTTTAATCTAAAAATATAAAATTGTCAAGAGAAAAATGTATTTGAATAAAAGCATGATATATAGCTATTTTTAGTCAAAACATAGCTAGGGTGTAACAATCCGGGTCTTGACTTGCAAATAGCTATATATCAAGCTTTTATTTAAATGCCTGCTGAATTGTAACATATAGCTATTTTTAGTCAAAGCATTTACTTTACATAATAAATATGATATAATATTATTACCTTTTTTATATTAACCTAAAAAGAGGTTAAACATTATGGCAGAACTATCTTCACTCATCGTTTGTCTACTCATCATATTAATTACAATATTTATTTTTAAATTATGTTTTCAAATTTTTATTGATATTGTAAAACTTTTTGTAGAATTTGTAAAATGGATATTTAGTTCTTGGGTGAATGTTTTAATCATTTTTTTAGTAATATTAGTATTGTCAAAGATTTGAAAAATACCCTTATTATTATATCTAATTAGAATTAATAATAAGGGTTATTTTATTTACATTAAATTTATTTCTTCAATTAAATTTTTATAATTTATATAAAAAATATCTTTATCTTTAACATTTAAAGAATCTATTATTTGGTCTAATATAATGTTAATTTTTTTAATACTATATTCATTAGTGTCTCCTAAATTAGCTATTATATCTGTATTTATTTCTTTTGCTTTATTTGCAAAATTAATAGCCTCCTCCCAATTTTCAATTTCAACGTTTTTATAAGTTAATACAATATTATATTTTATTTCTTTCAATTTTTTTTCATTTGCACTCATATTATTATCAAAACTATTATATAAATCTAAAATATTTTGGTATAAATCTGCTAATTTATTAATACTCTCTGTTTTGTTTTCATTCTTGGCCTGTAACGTAACATCATTTAAATTAGAATTGAATCTATTTATTTTTTCTTCTGGAACATTTAATTCTGCTAAATCTATAGAAATTGTAGACCAAATACTATATAAGTTTTCTACTCGACTTATTATTAATTCCCAGTCTGGCTCTTTACTCTCACCTATTATGTTTTTGCTTATAAGTTCTGTTATTTCAACTGTTTCTTTACTTGACTCTTGCCCTTCTGAAGATGATCCGCTTGAAGATGAACCCCCCTCTTCTGAACTAGATCCACCGCCTCCTGATGACTCCATTTGTTGGCTTCCAGAAGAAGAACTTTTGCTACTTGTAGCACTACTACTAGATGATGAATCTCCGTAAAGTTATTTCTTTAGTATCAATTTTATAATTCTCAATAGTTATATTATTTAAAGAATTTATTAAACTTATAATTTCTGTATCTAAATATAACAATTCTTCTTTTACCTTATCATTTAAAGAAAGCTTACTTTTGTTCGTATTACACCCAGATAAAGTTATTAATAATATCGTAATAATTATATAAATTAATATATTTTTAAAACTTTTTTTCAAAAAAATCTCCTCTTTATTATTTTTTTATAAAAATATTATTTACAATTTTTTTCCTTTTATACTTTTAGTATATAAAAAATTTTTTTTCGTATAATATTTTTAGGTGATTTTTTTGAATGTTTCAGTTAATTTATATAGTACAAAAGAGAATGAGATTACTAAATTTTTAAATAAGTTTTATGATAATAAAGAAAAAATTATAGAAAATAAAACATGGTTTAAAGAATATCAAAATCCTATTGAAATGGCAGATATTATTGGCGTTTTTATTGATAATAGTGATAAATTTCAAATTAATATGTGGGTTTGTTTAGATGAAGGCTTTTTATTAAATGTTACAGAAAATAATGCAGATAAAATAATAAGATACCTTTATGAAAGGTATCCTTATTAATAATTATATTTTATTCTGATTTAGCTTCTCTTGTCATAAGATTTTTTAATGCTTGTTGAGGCTCTAAATTATTATATAATACATCATATACTGTATTTATAATGGGAACATTTACTTCATATCTTTTAGCTAATTTATATGCTGTTTCTATATTATCTATGCTTTCTATAGTCATTCCTACTATTTGTTTAGTTTCTTCTAAAGATTTTCCTTGTCCGATTAATAAGCCGGCTTTTCTATTTCTACTATGTTCGCTCATACAAGTTACTATGAGATCGCCTAGCCCTGTTAAACCATAGAATGTACTTTGAGAGCCACCTAGTTCTACTCCTAATCTTGATATTTCTACAAGGCCACGTGTAATTAAAGCTGCAAAGGTATTATCTCCTAAGTTCATACCAGCTGCAACACCCGCACAAAATGCTATGATATTTTTAAGAGCTCCGCCTAATTCAACTCCTCTTACGTCACGGCTTGTATAAACTCTTAAAGTTTCACTCATAAATATATCTTGAACTTGTTTCAAAATTTTTCCATCTTTAGAGGCAACAACAACAGCTGTTGGAACATTTAAAAACACCTCTTCTGCATGACTTGGCCCCGATAAAACACCTATTTTAGCTCTTGGCATTTCTTCTTCTAAAACTTCATCTAATGTATATAGTGTAGAAGATTCAAATCCTTTAGAGCAGATTATTATTGGTTGATTGCTTATGTATTCTTTATATTGTTTTACACATTCTCTTGTAAATTTAGAAGGTGTAACGTGTAACACTAATTCTGTACCTTCTACAGCTTCTTTATAATCTGAAGTACAAAAAACGTTATCTGGGACAACTGCTTTTGGCAAATATTTGCACTTTCTTTCATTATTAATTAATTCTTTTTCTGCGTCTGTATGTGACCAAACTTTAACTTCATTTCCTCTATTTGCTAAATATATAGCAAGAGACATTCCCCAGCTTCCTGCACCGATTATTCCGATTTTATGCATTTCTTTCGCTCCTTTTTATTTATTTTTTAAAACTTACTTTATTTTCAGTTCCATCTAATAATCTTTTTACATTAGTTCTATGATTATATAAAACTAAAACTGCTATAGCTATTGCTAAAGGTAAATAACTATTTGCCGCAGATACTGGTGCTATAATATAATTTTGAGTAATAAATACTGTTAAAACTGGAAATAATATTGCTGCTCCTATAGAACCTACAGATACCATTCTTGTTAATACCATAAGTAATAAAGCAAATACTAGACAAATTAAGCCTATTTGATAATTTATTACTAATATAACGCCTAAAGCTGTTGCTACTCCTTTACCACCTTTAAATTTGAAGAATATTGGGAAAGTATGACCTATTACTACAGCAAATGCTGCTAATTGTACTAAAAGCGCTCCATCTATACCTTCTGGACCTATAATACTAGCAACTGCGTAAGCTATTAAAACAGCTACTACTCCTTTTAAAATGTCACAAACAAGTGCACATATTGCAGCCTTTTTACCTGCAACTCTTAAAACGTTTGTACTTCCTGCATTTTTACTTCCTTTTTCTCTAACATCTACTCCTGCAAATTTCTTTCCAAAAATTACTGAAAAACTTATACTACCTATAAGATAAGCTACTATTGTGATTATTACATATATTAACATTTAATTTTCCTCCCTTTTTTCTCTAACAATTATTCTAATTGGAGTGCCTTGCATTCCAAAATTGTTTCTAAATTGATTTACTAAATATCTTTCATATGAGAAATGAAATAAAGTTTTATCATTTACAAATATAACAAATGTTGGTGGCTTCGTTGTTGCTTGTGTTCCGTAATAAATTCTTAAACGTTTTCCTTTATCTGTCGGTGGTTGAACTATTGCAATAGCCTCATTTATTACATCATTTATTACAGATGTCGAAATTCTTAATGTGTTTTGGCGATATACTTCATTTATCATTTCATATAATTTATCAACTCTTTGACCAGTTAAAGCTGATATAAATATTATTGGTGCATAACTTAAATAAGATAATTTATTATAAACTTCTTTTTTATACTTTTCAAAAGTTCCATTTTCTTTATTTATTGCATCCCATTTATTTACAACTATTATAATACCTTTTCCTGCTTCATGAGCTTCACCAGCTATTTTAGTATCTTGCTCTGTAACTCCTTCTAATGCATCTATTACAAGTAAACATACATCTGCTCTCTCTATTGCAAGATTAGTACGTATAACACTATATTTTTCTATTGCTTCATTAACCTTACTCTTTTTTCTTACACCAGCAGTATCTATAAAAATATACTTGCCATGCTCATTTTCAAAACTTGAATCTATTGCATCTCTAGTTGTTCCAGCAATATCACTTACTATTACTCTTTCTTCTCCTAAAATTCTATTTACTAAAGAAGATTTTCCCACATTTGGTTTTCCGATTATTGCTACTTTTATTTCTTGTGGAATAAATTCGTCATCATTTTGAGAAGGTAAGTAATTGTAAATTGCATCTAAAACATCTCCTATACCTTTAGCATTCACACTAGACACAGGATATGGTTCTCCTAAACCTAAATTATAAAATTCGTAAATTTCAGGCTGAATTTCACCAAATTTATCAGCTTTATTACATACTAATATTATAGGTTTCTTAGATTTTTTTAATAATAATGCAATTTCTTCATCTGCTGCAGTAACACCTTGTTTTACATCTGTTAAGAATAAAATTACATCTGCTATAGAAATAGCAATATTCGCTTGTTCTCTCATTTGAGAAATAATTACATCATTAGATTCTGGTTCAATTCCAGCAGTATCTACAAGTGTAAATTCTTTATCTCTCCAATTAGCATCTGCATATACTCTATCCCTAGTAACTCCTGGTGTGTCTTCTACAATAGATATTTTTTTACCTATTACATAATTAAAAAAAGTAGATTTACCTACATTTGGTTTTCCAATTATTGCTACTAGCGGTTTGCCCATAATTCCCTCCTTTCTCAAAAATTAAAGAGGAATACATAAGATATGAGAAATGTCTTCTCAAAACTTATATACTCCTCTCACTAATCTTATTATTTTTCTTCACTTTTTGCAATTACTTCTTTTCCATCATAATATCCGCAACTTGGACATACTCTATGTGGTAAAACAGGTTCATGACAATGTTTACATGTTGCTATTGTTGGTTTTTCAATTTTCCATGTAGATCTTTTCATTCCTGTTCTTGCTTTTGACCATCTTCTTTTTGGTTGTGCCATTAATATTCCCTCCCTTGTAATTACACATATTTTAATTTATGTATATCTATATATTAAACTTAAATAAATCACTTAATGATTATACTAGTTTTTTTTAGTTTTGTCAAGTGTGATGTGAAAGGAATTTACTTTTTTAACAAATATCCTATTTTATTTAAAAATTCTTGATTATCTTTTGTTTTTACCATTTGTTGTATTAATTGTTCTGCTATATCTGAATTATTCATATTTGACATTGATTTTCTTATTGCTAAAATTGTTTCATATTCTTGTTTTGTAAGTAATAATTCATCTTTTCTAGTTCCTGATTTATATAAATCTATTGCTGGGAATATACGTTTTTCTGATAATTTTCTATCTAGGTGTACTTCCATATTTCCAGTACCTTTAAATTCTTCAAATATTACATCATCCATACGGCTTCCTGTTTCAACTAAACTTGAAGCTAATATAGTTAAACTTCCACCTTCTTCAATATTTCTTGCTGCTCCAAAGAATCTTTTAGGTTTATGTAATGCTGATGGGTCAAAACCTCCAGATAACGTTTTACCTGATGATGGTACAACTAAGTTATATGCTCTTGCTAATCTTGTTATACTATCTAATAAAATTACTACATCTTTCTTATGCTCTACTAATCTCTTAGCTCTTTCTAGAACCATTTCAGCTACTTTTACGTGATTATCGGGCTGTTCATCAAATGTTGAGTATATTACCTCTCCTTTAATTGAACGTTTCATATCTGTAACTTCTTCAGGTCTTTCATCTATCAATAATACAATTAATTCTACTTCTGGATTATTTGTTGAAATACTATTTGCGATTTTCTTTAATATTGTAGTTTTTCCTGCCTTTGGAGGAGCTACAATCATACCTCTTTGACCTTTACCTATTGGAGATAATAAATCCATTAAACGCATAGTATAATCATTTGAAGATGTTTCCAATTTTAATTTTTCTGTTGGATATATTGGAGTTAAATCATCAAATTTTCTTCTTCTAAAAGCTTTTTCAGGATGTTGACCATTTACTTCACCAACATAAATTAATGCTGCGAATTTTTCTTCTTCTTTTGGCTTTCTCGCAATTCCTTTTATTTTATCACCAGTATCTAATTTAAATCTTTTTATTTGAATAGGTGATACGTAAATATCTTTAGGTGTAGATAGGTAATTTTTTCCTCTTAAAAATCCATAATTATCTTGTATTATCTCTAATACACCTTCTACTAAATAATCACCATCTGATAAGCTAAATGTTGAGCCGTCTTCATTTTGAATCACTTGAAATGATTCTTTTTCTTCCTCTACCTTTTTACTATTTTTTAAATTATCTTTACTTTCAGAACTACTCTTTATAGTCTTTTCATTTTTTTCGTTAATAGCTTCTTCTTTTTCTTCGTTTTCTATTTCTACTTCTTTCTTAGATTTACTTTTCACTTCTTTTTTTGGCTTATTTTCTTTTTCATTTTCTGTTTCCAATAATAATTCTATTAATTTATCTTTTTTATATGTAGTAACGCTTTTAATTCCTTTCTCTTTAGCAATTTCTCTTAATTCTGTTAATGTTAAATTTTTATAATCCATAAATCCTCCCTATTATTGTGTTACGTCTATATATACTTTTTCATTAGGCAAATACATGTTCAATTTTTCTCTTGCTATTTTTTCAATGTATTCTAATGAATTAATATTATTTTTAGTTTCCAACAATTCTTCTTTATTTTCTTTTTCTAATGATATTTGCTCAGAATAATACTTTTGACTTTCTGCGTAAGAATTTAAGCTTTGTTGTTGTGAAAAAATAATATATGAAAAATAGATTAAAAATATAATTATTACAACTTTCTTTAATAATTTTTTAATTTTCATAACATCTCCTTAATTTATTACAATAATATTATTTTCTACATTTTTTCCTAAAATCCTTCTTTTCTTTCTCATTTTTTTGAAAATTTTTGTCTTTTTTACATTTTTTTACATAGAAAATTATAACAGTATTCAATTTTTTTACATTTTTTAGTATTAATTTGTCGAATATTCTTATTATAACTTTAAAAGGATATGTTATAATTTCAAATACTTTTTTAAAAATTGCTTTTAGATATTTAATAATTATTACATTAGTTTTTATAAAGAATTTACTAAATATTAATAGATAAAATAATATACCTAGTCCAAGTCCAACAAATATATAGCTCCTAATTTCTCCGTTGTTAAATGTAAATATTATGTATATTAAAAATAATCCTGTTAAAATCCAAAAAATAATATCTTCTATATAAGTTACAAAATCAGGAGTTCTAAAACTTTTTCGTAATATTCTAAAAATATCAAAAAAAAGTCCTATTATAATCCCACATAAACAGTATATAAGAAAAACATATAATTGATTTGAAATTAATTCACTCAAATTATTCACCTAAATTTCTATTTAAAAATTTTTCTTATAAGAGATGATTCTTTTTCATTCATATTTTTTTCTGAATATCCTATATTAAAAATTTCTCCTTCAATTACAACTTCTGACGTGTCTATACTTAGCTTATTAATCTTTATGTTTTCACCTTTTACTGTTAATAATCCTAATTCTGTCTCCAATATTACTATTTGGTCATCAAAACTTAAAACGTCTAATACTCCTGATATTGATAGCTTGTTTCTATTTTCTAAAATAACGTTTTGAACTATATTAGTTGTTAATTTTCTTTCTTCTAGTGCCATTAAAATCAATCCTTTCTTTTTTACTCATTATATAACTAATATATTCAGTACTTGTCTTTTTTAGAACTAAAATTAGAGAAAAAATATACGCCACATTTTGTGACGTATGAATTTCCCTATGGTAATATTTCTTTTTCCTCATAACAAGCATAAATATAACTAGGATTTTCGTAATACATACTACTATTATAATTATCAATATGCGGAATTATCCATGAAGATAATACTTCTATAGTAGTTTCAACATATTTGCTTCTATCAGGATTAACCATCATAATAAGCCTTCTATACACTTTGGCAATTTCCCAAAAAGAAGGAACTCTATATTGGCATCTAGTAATAATATCATAATCGCCTTCTCGTATATCTGTTAACTCTATAAACTCATCTGAAACTTTTTCTATATTTTCTGAATGATACACATCAGCTAAATCATATATTTTTTGAATATTTTTCTTACCTAATTTTTCTACTACAGTTTTTTTAGTATTTTTAGTTTTTCTTGCAATATATTCAATTAAACTACATAGAAAAAATAAATCGTTATCCTCTTTATTCTCCATTAGAAAACCTCACTTCCAATAAATTTAATACATTTTAAAGCTTCTTCTGTGCAAAAAGCTATTTGATGTGTTGGATGCCTAAATTTGGCTAACTCCCAAAAAGCCTCTCTAGTTATTTGCCCTGTTAATAATTCACTAATATAGTTGTATACTTGATCATCTGCCATAGCACCTATCACTATATCATATGTATGTTTTTTATTATTTCTACAGTCAATAATAAAGTCTAACCATTCTTCAGACATTAATGTAAATTCTTTTATTTTTAAATTTTTGTTTTCGTTATATTCATATTTATTTATAACAGATTTATCATACTTTGAAGCCCATTTTTTAGCTTGATTTTCAAGGATTGTACAATAAAATCCAGCACCAAAATCTTTTGTATATTTTCCTACTATTATTTTAGGTTCTTTAACTTCACAATAACTTCCATGATAAACCACTTGTTTAGACATATTCTTTCACCTCTTAATTCTTATTCTCTTCTACAATTTCATTCAACACATCATATTTATCAAATGATATTAATTCTCTTGATACTTCTTTTCCCGCCTTTAATGTAATTTTATAAGCTTCTACTACCTTTCCATCGGTTCCGCCTTGGATTACTCTGCTTGTTCCTTCTTCTAAAGATGTATTTGTTATATATTCTGTTTCATAAGGTATAGTTTCTAATACTTTATTTTCTAAAATCACTTCAACGTCTGTATCTTCTTTTATTCCTAATATTTCTATTTCTGCAACTCCTGCCACTATATTAGTATTTATTTTTATAGGGTATGTTCTATTATTTTTAAATTGAAAGTCTATAGAGCCGTAAGCTACAGTTGCGTCTAATCCTGGTTTTGCATAAGATGGTAGAAATTGGTGACATTTTCTTTCTACTATTTCTAAATTTGCCTCTAAAACTGCATTATATAATATGGTAGAAATTTGGCAAATTCCTCCACCTAGTCCATCTACTACTTTTCCGCCTACATAGATAGCAGCTTCTTTATAACCTGCTTCTATTGTTCTTGCTCCTAAAGTCTTATTATATGAAAAAGTTTCGCCTGGTGCAATTACTATTTCATCTAATTTTTCTCCAGCTATAGTTAAGTTGTTAGCTCTATTATAATTTGTTACATCATACATTCCTTCTGCTTTAGATAAAACGTCTGGGAAAGCATCTATAGATAAATTTGCTAAAGTTGTTTCCGGAGTAGTTATTTTTAAAGGTATTATATATTCATTATTTTCATTTTCTGTATTTAAAATATTTTCTATTTCTTCGTTTGAAACTCCAAAATCTACACCTTCTACTTCAGGATATATTTTAAAAGGCTCGTCCGTATAATATGCATTTTGAGGTTCAACATATATATCATTATGAATATCTGCAATTTTGATTTCTTCTGCATTTTTAGTTTCATAAGGTAATTCAATAACTATTTCTTTTTTAGAATAATCATTTAAATACCTTTCAATTTCACTTGTTAGCTCCTCTTTGGCCACAATTATTCCTGAAACTGGCTTAGACAATATAAGATTAGAATCCTCTATATAATAATCTAACTCTTTATATTTATCTGGTAATTCATTATATATCCAATTTAATTCATTTTCTAAATTTTCTTTATTGTATTGTAATTCTAGATTATAATTTTTCTTAAATAAAAAGGTTTTTATAATTTCAAAATTATCTTTTATAATATTACCACTTCTGCCTAATTTACTTGCCTCATCTAATATTTGATTTAAATTATTAGTAATTTCTAATAAACCTAATTCTAAAACGTATTCTTGGTCATTATGAGTTATATTTACACCATTATACTTTTTTTCATCTAAAATTTCATTAAATGAATTTTTAATATCTTCTTTAGACATATTAGAAACGTCTATGTCGTTTATGTATACGCCTTGTATAATAGTAGTATTTGGAATATTAATAACTGCAAATATAACTGAGAAAAATCCGATTATAACAAGTAATAATACTATGGAAAAAACAATTTTAGCATGCTTCATATCTGTTATGAAAGAAAAATTCATTTTTTTAACTCTTTTATTATTACGTTTCCTAGTTCTTTTTCTCATCCTTATTACTAATCCTTTCTCTTAAAAGTTAATTTTAATTATTAGTTCTTATATATGTCGTGATATATAGCTATTTTTAGTCAAAACATAGCTAGGGCGCCACAATCCGGGTCTTGACTTGCAAATAGCTATATATCACGCCCTAAAGATATATCTAAAATAATATTATAAAAATTACATTCGATCTGGCATTTCTATTCCTAATAAAGCCATAGAATTTTTTAGTACTTCTCCTACAGATTTCGTTAAATATAATCTTGCATTTTCTACATTTTTTTCTTCGCCTATTATTCTATTTGAATTATAGAAATTGCTAAAACTTTGTGCCAAATCTATTAAATATCTTGCCAATATAGAAGGCTCATTTTTTTCAACAGCTTTTAATATAATTTGTCTTAAATCATATAATATTTTTATAACTTCTATACTAGCTGCATCTGTTAAAATATTAAAGTCAATTTCTTCAAATTTTGGTAAATATCCCGCTTTTTCTAAGATACTCTTTGTTCTAACATAAATATATTGAATATATGGTCCAGTTTCCCCATTAAAGTTTAACAAAATATCCCAATCAAATATTTCGTTTTTTATACGACTATTTGATAAATCGTTAAATATTACTGCACCTACTCCAACTTTTCTAGCGATTTCGTCTCTATCGTCTAATCCTTCTTTATTTTTTTCATCTATTATTGTTTTTACTTTTTCAATAGCTTCATTTAGAATGCCTTCTAAAGTAACAAAGTTCCCTTTTCTTGAGCCTATTTTTTCACCTGTTTTATCTACTACAAGTCCAAATGGTACATGAGCACAATTTTTAATGTAATCTCCATAACCTGCTAATTCTAATGTTTTAAACACTTGTTTAAAATGAAGTTCTTGTTCTCCGCCCACTACATATACCATTTTGGCAAAATCATATTTTTTAATTCTATCTTCTAAAGCAGCGATATCTCTAGTAGCATATATTGTTGTACCTGCACTTGTTACAATAATACAAGGTGGCATATCGTATTCGTCTAAAAATACTACTTTTGCTCCTTCTGATTCTTTTAATAATCCTTTATCCTCTAATTCTTTTATAACAGGTTCCATTTTATCATTATAATATGCTTCTCCATCGTAATTATCAAATTTTGCATTTAATAATTTATAAGTTCTTTCATAATTTTCTAAACTAATTTTTCTAATATGCTCCCATTGAGAAATAGCTTCTGGCTCTTTGTTTTCTAATTTTTTGAACATTTCTCTTGCCAAATTAGTTAATTCAGGATTTTCCTTTTCTTCTTTATTAAATCTTACATAAATTTTTAAAATAATATTTATTTCTTCTTCTGAAGAAAAATCATACTCATCTTTCCATAGCTTTAATCCAGCCATTACTTTTCCAAATTGTAAGCCCCAGTCTCCTAAATAGTTTAAAGCTATGCTGTTATAACCTACAAATTCATATAATTTATGCAATGCTCCTCCTATTACTGTTGAGCGTAGATGGCCTATATGGAAAGTTTTAGCAATATTAGGAGACGAATATTCTATAACTGCATTTTGGCCCTTTCCTATATTTGTAGAGCCATATTTTTCTTTTTCATTTTCTATAGTTGTTAAAACTTCTTTTATTAAAGTTAATTTATTTATATAAAAGTTTAAATACCCGCCTACAATTTCAACCTTTTCAATAATATCAGTATTTAAATCTTCTACTATTATTTTTTCTAAATCTGTTGCAATTAATTGAGGTGATTTTTTTAAGTCTTTTGCTAATCTAAAGCAAGGGAATGCATAATCCCCCATATCACTATTAGGTGGCGTTTCGATAAAGTCTTGTAATCCCTCTATTTTTAATGTATTATTTTGTTTTAATATGGCTTTATTTATTACGTCTGCTATCTCATATTTAAAGTCTATCATTTTAAAAATTCATTCCTTTCTAGCTTATTAAGTGCTAATATTTATAAAAAGCCAAGCTCTGGATGTCAATCATAATTCAATGCACATCCATCCAGTCTTAAAGCTTCCTTTTTAATCCCCTAAACAAATTCCGATGCTTCTTGCTGTTTTAACTAATTCATGGTCTAATGGCACTTTCTTAATATTACTTTCTTTAGTATTTCCTGATACTGCACCTATCTCTTTATTATTTCCAACTACTTCCTCTAAAGAAATATAATCTAATTTACCATTTTTAATTACTACTAAATTATTAAATTTTCCTTCCATTGCTAATTGCATTGCTTTAGCGCCATACTTTGTTGAAAGTACTCTATCATAAGCTGTTGGTGAACCGCCTCTTTGTACATAACCTAAAGTTGTTAATCTTGCTTCACAGCCAGTTAATTCTTCTAATTGATTACATACTTTTTCACCAATTCCGCCAAGTTTTGTATTATCTACACCTTTTCCATTATCTCTAACATTCTTTACTACATAATCTTCATTTATTGCGTGTGCACCTTCTGATACAACTACTACACTAAAGTTTTTACCACGTTCTTTACGACCTTTTATTTTTCTTACAACACAATTTATATCGTAAGGTATTTCAGGTATTAAGGCAACATCTGCACCGCCTGAAATTGCTGATTCTAGTGCAATCCAGCCTGCATATCTTCCCATAACTTCTAAAACCATAATTCTATGGTGTGTTTCTCCAGTTGTATGAAGTCTATCTAATGCTTCTGTTGCTACATGAATAGCTGTGTTGTGTCCAAAAGTAATTTCAGTCCCAAATACATCATTATCTATTGTTTTAGGAATACCTATTACATTTAAACCTTTTAATGAAAAATCTCTTGCAGATTTTTGCGTTCCATCTCCACCTAATGTAAAAATACAGTCAAATCCTGCTTCTTTTACATTTGTTACACATTTATCAGATAAATCTTCATATGTTACAGTTCCATCTGGCTTTACTACTTTATAATTAAAAACGTTTGTATTTGTTGATGAACCTATTATTGAACCACCTTTATGGATAATACCTGATGCTTTATCTAATGTTGTTAATGGAATATAATCATTATTTAATAATCCTTTATATCCTTCTATATATCCATAACATTCTATTCCTGCGTTTTCTGCTGTTTTTACTATTGCTCTTATTACTGCATTAAAACCAGCAACATCTCCTCCATTTGCTAATATAGCGACTTTTTTTATCATAATATTTTCCTCCTAAATTTTATTTTAATTTTATTATGCCCAATTTTTATTTTTATCTTCATATATTTTACTATAGAAAATTAAAAATAGCAAGAAAAACTTACTATTTTATTTTAATTCCAGTTACAATTCAGCAGATATTTAAATAAAAGCTTGATATATAGCTATTGTGAAGCTCAAGACCCGGATTGTGTTACCCTAGCTATGTTTTGACTAAAAATAGCTATATATCAAGTTTTTGCAAAATTAAATGTTCTCTTATTGAACTATACACATTATTCTACTATAAATAATTTAAAATTACAAGTATTGTGAAAAAACATGAAAGGATATTCAATTAGAATACCCTTTCATTGTAAACGAACTACATTATCATTAATGGAGCTAATCGCCCCATATAACCGCTATTAAGAACAAGATAATTTGTACAATAATAATCGTGTCCTCTGTCATCATTCCCTCAACTAAGTCAAAAATACTCACGCTCTAGCGTGGTGTAGTACACAAATAAAATTCCAACATTCGATACGATTACTATAGAAATCTGTACTACAATAACCAATAACGAAAGAGGTGCACTTCCTGTAAATGCGGAAACCGCAGTGTAGAAAATGATCAACAATGATGCAAGCACTATAACCGCAAAAAGAATTTTCTTAACTCGCGTAGGCCTAAAAGAGGGATCCTTACGTATAGAATTTGCCATTTTAAGGACACCAAAGATGCACAGAACGGTGGATACCGCTATTACAAAGTAAATAAGCATTTTTAACTCCTTGAGTTAAAAGTTAAAAGGGTAGTTCGTTTACATTTTATAATATAAAATTATATAAATATGTTAACATAAATTTAACAAAAAGTCAAATTATTGTTAAAACAGTTTTACGACCATTGTAATAACACAGAATATATCAAGCTTTTATTTAAACTATTTCCCTATATTCTTAAATTATCAGGCAATTTTTCAAATTGCTCTATATATTTATCTTTAATTTTCAAGTATATTTTTCTGGAATTATCTTTATTATATAAATGTGATAATTCATTTCCTGATAGCATCATATCTAGCCAAGTCTCACCATCTTCAATTATTTTGTGCTTAAATGCTTGCTTTATAATCTCTCTAGGACTGCTTACATTTTCTACTATCCCATAATATTCTAAATAGTCTTTTAACAATTTCCAAGAAAGTTCAAAAGTAAATTCATATCTATGTAAAATTCCGTCTATAACAATTTCAGACTCTGGCTCATTTAAACCTTCTTTCAAAGCTTTTAAAGCGTTCATAAACTCTTCTTTTCTTTGAAGTAATCTTTTCATTTAAATTTCAACTCCTTCAATATCTATACTTTTTTTGAACTTTTCGTCTTTCAAATTTTCATAAAAGACAATATCAAACATATAGAAAGTGTCTATTAAATCAAATTTATTTTTTATATTAAATTCTATCTTATCATCGCATCTTCCCAATATTGCAATATCTATATCTGAAGTAGTTTTATAATCTCCTCTAGCTCTTGAGCCAAATACCACAAATTTATTTTTAGGATATTTTTTTGATATATTTCTTATACTTTCTATTAATTTTTCATCTAATCCAAACATACTATATTCCTCTTAATTTTTTACTTCTAAATATCTCTTTATTTTCATTGTAGTAGTCTTTTTAAATTCTGTATCTCTAATATTTATTTCTTTTACATGTTTATATGAAACAAGTTCTTGATTTATTTTTTTAACCTCTTCCCATACAATTTGTTTTAATTCTTCTTTTGTTTTAGGATTATCTTTAAATTTTTCTTCTATATAATCATTATCTAGAACAATTTCTGCAGCTAATTTCACATCATCTTTATCTTTTTTACCATATACCATACATTCTTTTATATAATCATTTCTTAATAACATAGTTTCTATTTCTTCTGGATATATATTTTTTCCATTTTTAGTTATTATTACATTTTTCTTTCTTCCTGTAATATGTATAAAACCATCTTCATCTATAAAGCCTAAATCTCCTGTATAGAACCAGCCATCTTTTAAAGCTTTCCTATTCTCCTCATCATTCTTATAATATCCTAACATTACATGGTCACCTTTTACAATTATTTCTCCTACACCTTCTTCGTTAGGATTATCTATTTTAACTTCTTCATTTGGCAAAGGTAAACCTGCGGCATCATCTTTATAATCTACATCTCTATTTAATGCTACTATAGGTGCACATTCTGATAAGCCATATCCTTGTACTGTAAGTATTCCTAAATCTCTAAATCCCTTTGATACTTCCGGAGTCATTGCTGCTGCTCCTACTATTAAAACTTTTATATGTCCACCTAATTGCTCATGTATTTCTTTAAATATTTTTTTCTTTAAATGAATACCAATTTTATCTAAAGCATTTGTTACTTTTATCATTTTCTTAACTAAATTAGTTTTTCCTTGTTTACCAATACCTCCCCATATTTTTCTATATAGAGTTTCAAATATAAGTGGAACGCCTAAAAATACTGTTACTTTTGCTTGTTGCATATTTTTTTGTATATGTCTTAAACCTTCACAATATGCAACAGATGCACCTCTATACAATGGTGTTAAAAATCCGCATGTACATTCATATGTATGGTGAATTGGTAGAACAGATAAGAACACATCTTCTGGTACAATTTCTAACATCTTACATTGCTCATGAATATTAAAACATATATTTTTATGAGATAACATTACAATTTTAGGTTCTGATGTAGTTCCAGATGTAAACAACATTTCAGACATTTCTTCTTCGTTTATTTTTGCGTCTATAAATTCTCTATTTCCTTCTTCTATTAATTTTTTACCATATTTTATTACATTAGCTAAAGACATAAAATTACCATTATCATTTATATCATCAAAGCAAATAAATTTTTCAACATTTTCAAAATCTGTAAACAATTTATTTATACTGTCTTCTAATTTTGAAGAATAAATAACAGCGCTAACTTCTGAACGTTTTATACAATTAGATAATTCTTTTTCAGGTAATTGTCTATCTAAAGGTACTACTATACCTACACCAGTAATAACTGCTAAATATGATATTGCCCATTCGTAGCGATTTTCTCCTACTACAGCTATTCTTTTTCCTTTTAAACCTAAATTAATTAAAGCAGTTCCTAATGCATCTACATCTTCTTTTACCTTAGAATACTTAATTGCTTGATAATCTTCGTTTCCAGGTCTTTTTACTAAATATGCTGTCCTATCTGCATAAATTCTACAACTATCGTTTACTAATTGTTTAATATTACTTAAATCTCTAACTTCATAATATGGAATATTTTTCATTACTAATAACTTCCTTTCTTAATTTAGTTCTGTAAAATTTTATTTTAAAAATATTTGTAATAATTTAATTATATTTAACTAATTTCTTTATTCCCATAATTTGAAAACCAGAATTTACCTAATTCACGTATAATACTATACATTATTTCTTTAGTCTCTTCATCTAAGTCTCTTAACTCACCCATAATTATTGGTAAGTTTTTTCTCCAATTTACTGCTAAACTTGTAAATGTCGTTTCATTTGTAGCATATAACGCTTTAAACATTTGGTTAACAAATTTTTCTCTTTTTGCATCGCTTAGGTCGTTAATCCATTTGTTTATTGTGACATTTGTATATTTTGCACCACCTGTTAAATTTTCTGCGTAATCGAAATCACTATTTTTAGTTTGCCAAGAGAACGGTTCATGTTGCATTATAAAGAATGCATCACTATTTACAATTTTATAATTTTCTTGAGTTTGCAGAAGCATTCCCACTATTGAAGATTGTGGTAACGTTTTCTTTATTTTGGATTTTACCTTTCTAAAATCTTCACCCTCTATAACTTCGGCTCTAAAACCCGGTCCGTCATGACTAAATACATATTCGATTTTTTCTTGCAACTTTTTATCTGCTTTTATTAAAGTATATACAGCTAAGTTTCCTCCTTTAGAATGTCCACCTAAATATATTTTTGGAGTTAAATTTTTGTTTACAGCTTTTACATATTTTAAGGCCTCTTCTTGCGAGGGCACAGGATATTTAAAGGCCATATTAAAATCTTCTTTCCAACCGTTAAAAGAATCATCTGTACCTCTAAAAGCTATATACGAATACTCATCATTTAATATAAAAGTAATGGCTGCAAATTGTTTTTCTATATTTTTGTCATTAATATTTACGAAATGTTTTATTTTAACATTTCTAAACCTTGGGCTTGCAGATAATTCATATACAAACTTTTCAAATGAATCCGGCAATGTAGTTCCTTTAAACATTTTCTTAAAATTTTCTCTCTTTAAAATATCCCTAATTTCAATTTCATCATTATTATCTACACCATTAGGAACAAAATCATCTAAATTTATATATGAAAAATTAGAGAAAATTAATGAATCTACTTGATTTAAAGGTTTCTCTTCAAATGTTTTAAATTCATCTCTTATATAATCAATTATATTTCTCACAGCACACTCCTTATTAAAATATAATTTTTAACTTTCTATATTTTACTATATTCTAAAAAAATTTTCAAGTGAAATTAAAAAAAGAAAACATAAAATGGTTACAAGATAATAAGTAAAATCTATAATCGCTAGAAAATACTACTCTAAAATAATAAATCTCGGTTTGTAAAAATATATAGAAATTCTAAAGCCTAATTACAGGAACCTTTCACTTAGTCCTCGCTTAGGCTCGACGTGAACATTCCCTATAATTAAGCTTAAGAATTTCTAATATATTTTTCCTGCACATTCGATTTATATTTTATTCTAGTATTTTCTAGCGATTTAATAGAAAAACCATTATCTGGTTACATAAAATGTTCTTTAAAAAAACTTTATTCTATTTATTATTATCATACTGCTTGTTAATATATTGTTACACCTTCCTCTTTTACATTCATATAAAAAGGTAATGTATCTAACTTAGACATTTTCTCACTCCCTTTTTTGCAAGTTTTTTTTTATACATTTATTTTTTACTAGTACTTTTACTCATTTCATCTCTTATATATTGCACTTCTTCTTCCATATTTAATCTTTGGAAAAGTGGTATACCTTTTTCTATTACCTTTACATTATTTAAATTCTTATCATATTCTCTTAATGTATCATATCCTCTATTTTCTTCATTTATAATACCTAATTGATTAAACATATTTAAAGATGTTTCTTTCATAAATGGATATATTAATATTGCTATTTTTCTTAAGTTTTCAGCTAAATGATACATTACTGAGTCTAGTTCTTCTTTTTTCTCTTCTTTCGCTAGAACCCATGGTGCTGTTTCATCTATATATTTATTTGTTCTAGTAATTATTTGCCATAATTCTGTTAATGCATTATTTACTACATATTTATCCATATTCTTTTCGTATTTATCTATTTGCTCTAATGTAAATTCTTCTAAATCTTTGTCAAATTCAGTTACATGACCTTTATATTCAGGTATAATACCACCATTATATTTATTTACCATTGCAATACTTCTATTTAAAAGATTTCCTAAATCATTACATAAATCGTAATTAAATCTTTCTACAAAGCCTTCTGGTGAGAATACTGTATCTTGGCCATAAGGAAATTCTCTTAATAAGAAATATTTAAATGCATCATTACCATATCTATCCATTAATGTTTCTGGATATATTACGTTTCCTTTTGATTTAGACATTTTTCCATCTTTCATCATTATAAATCCATGTGAATATATTTCTTTTGGTAATGGTAAGTCTAAAGCCATTAAAAATATTGGCCAATAAATACCGTGAAATCTTATAATATCTTTTCCTACTATTTGTAAATCGGCAGGCCAGAATTTTTTAAAATTGCTATCGTCTTCACTCATATAACCTAATGCAGTAATATAGTTTGTAAGTGCATCAAGCCATACATATACAACGTGCTTTGGGTCTTTTAACACTTTAATTCCCCAGTCAAATGTAGTTCTAGTTACACATAAATCTTCTAATCCCGGTTTTATAAAATTATTTAATAATTCATTTTTTCTTGACTCTGGTTGTATAAAATTTGGATTTTCTTCATAATATTTTAAAAGTCTATCTGTATACTTTTTCATATTGAAGAAATATGCTTCTTCTCTCATAAGTTTTACTTCTCTGCCACAGTCAGGGCATTTACCATCTACTAATTGAGTATTTGTAAAGTATGTTTCGCAAGGTACGCAATAATTTCCTTCATATTCGCCTTTATAAATATCACCTTTTTCCATAAAGTAATCGAATATTTTTTCAACTACTTTAGTATGTCTTTCTTCAGTAGTTCTAATAAAATCATCATTCTCTATTCCTAATTTTTTCCATAAAGCTTTTGCTTGTTCAGCCATTCCGTCTACATACTCTTGAGGGCTTTTCTCTAATTTTGCGGCTACCTCTCCTATTTTTTGGCCATGCTCATCTAAACCTGTTAAAAATCTTGTTTCATATCCTCTTTGTTTTTTGTATCTTGCAATAGTATCTGCAAGTATAGTTGTATATGCAGTTCCTATATGAAATCTGCCACTTGGATAATATATTGGTGTTGTTATATAAAATTTTTCCATAATCTTTTCAATCCTTTCTTTATAATTTATTATGAATAGTTTGTCTCTGCAAAATCTTATATTAAAAAACTTATTATATTCAAACAAATTCTTCCCAAACGATATTTGCAAAGTCTAAACCTTTATTTGTTAATTTAATATATCCATTATCTAAAATAATTAAACCTAAATTAAATAATTTTTCATATTCTTTATTAAATTCTTGAAAAAAATCTATATTAAATTTATTATAAAATTCTTGAATGTTAATTCCCTTTAAAGTTCTTAAACCTAAAATAACATATTCTTGTTTTTTACTCTTATCATCTAAAATCTCTTCTATCGTTTTTTTATTATTATTTATATATTCTTCTATTAATAAGGAATTACTATATCTTTTACCATCTAAAAATGAGCTTGCACCTGCACCTATTCCTATATATTCTTTCTGTTTCCAGCAATCTGTATTATGTATAGATTCATAATTTTTTAAAGAAAAGTTAGATATTTCATAGTGAATATAATTCTTTTCTTCTAAATTTTTTTTCGTATACCAATACATTTTTCTTTCTAAATTTTCTTCTGGCAATGATATTTCCTTTTTAGAAACTTTATTATATAATACCGTTCCTTCTTCTAAAATTAAAGAATATACTGATATATGTTCTGGTTTTAAATTCACTATATTTTCAAGACTTTGTTGCAAATCTTCTAATGTTTGTGTTGGAAGTCCTAACATCAAGTCTACATTTATATTTTTAAAACCGACTTCTCTCGCTGATTTATAAATTGTTAAAAAATCTTCATAAGTATGAATTCTACCTATGCTCTTCAAAAGATTATTGTTTGTTGCTTGCAAACCTAAACTTAATCTATTTATGCCTATATGATAATATTTTTTCAATTTTTTATAATTAGCCGTACCGCGGGTTTACTTCTATTGTTATTTCCTTTGCTTTTGAAGTATTTATTTCCTTTAAAATTTCTTCTATATACTGCTCGTTTATAATAGAAGGAGTACCGCCACCTATATAAATTGTTTTGATGTTATACTTATTTATATTTTCTGCTTTTAATTCTTGCTTAAGTGCTTCTACATATCTTTCTATTAAATCTTCTTTATTAGCATAAGAATTAAAGTCACAGTAGTAACATTTTGATTTGCAAAATGGAATGTGGATATATAAGCCTATGTCTTTCAAGAAATCCTCCTAACATATTTATACGCTTATATATTAATATTTTTTATCAAAAACATAGCTAGGGTGACACAATCCGGGTCTTTGATTTCAAAATATTAATATATAAGCTCTTTAATATTTTTATAATATTTTTTATGGCACCCTTCAAAGGTAATCTTGAACCCTTCCCATAAAAAATATTAAGAGCTTCTAATTCCAATTTATTATGAATAGTCTTTCTTTTCAAAATTTTATATTCAAAATACTATAAAATCTTTAAATAAATATCTTAAGAATTTTTACTTAATAATTTCTTTTCATTTGCTATATTTATGATTTTTTTTAGTCTATAATTTGCACCTGATTTTCCTATAGGTTCTTTTAAAAGTTTTCCTAATTCTTCTAAACTTATTGACGGATTTTCTTTTCTTAGTAAAGCTATTTCTTGTAAATTTTCATCTAATTTTTTTAATTCTCCTGTTTTTATTAAGTAATCTATAGCTTCTATTTGTTCTACAGAAGATTTTATGATCTTATCTAAATTTGCATTTTCACAGTTAATTACTCTATTTATATTATTTCTTGTTTCTTTTAAAACTCTAACTTCCTCAAATTTTATAACTGCTTTATTAGCTCCTATAAAGGCTAAAAAGTTTGAAATTTCCTCTCCGTCTTTAGAGTATAATATATAATTATTACTTCTTGCAACTATTTTAAAATTAAAATTATACTTTTTTAGAACATCTTGCAATTCCTTAGCTTTCTTTTCTTCTTTGAATAAAATTTCAATATGACTTTTTTTATTGGGATCGTTTATAAAACCCGTAGATAAAAAATGTTCTCTAGCATTCAACCTATCAATTTGTTCTTCCTGTTTCATACTACTATTGACGTCCCACAGTTTCATACTTTTAATTTCTTCTTTAACTTCTAAATTAAATGACATACTCTAAACCTACTTATATTTATTATAATTTTATTAAGTACTTATATATTAATATTTTGCAATCAAAGACCCGGATTGTGTCACCCTAGCTATTTTTTTGATAAAAATATTAATATATAAGTACAAGTAACGTTAATTAATATTAGTTTCTTTTACTATAAATATTGGTCTTTTCTTTACTTCTAAATATGTTTTTGCAAGATATTGACCTATAATACCAGTGCAGAATAATTGCACGCCACCTACAAATAATATCGCACATACTGTCGAAGGCCAACCGCTAACAGGTTCTCCAAATGCGATTGTTTTAAATACAATAACTAAAATCATTATAAATGCTAATAAACAGAATAACATTCCTAAAATAGCTGATATTACTAATGGAAATGTTGAAAATGCAGTTATTCCATCTAAAGAGTATATAAATAATTTCCAAAATGACCACTTACTTTTTCCTGCTGCTCTTTCTACATTTTCATACTCTAGCCACTTAGTTTTAAATCCAACCCATGTAAATATACCTTTAGAAAATCTATTATATTCTTGCATAGATATTATTGCGTCTGTCATTTGTCTAGTCATTAATCTAAAATCTCTTGCACCATCTACTATATCCATTTTAGATATTTTTTTCATTAATTTATAAAACATTTTTGCAAATAGAGAACGAATTTTAGGTTCTCCTTTTCTTGTAACTCTTCTTGTACCTACACAGTCATAATCTGAATTTTCTAATATATCATACATTTCAAGCAAAAGTTTAGGTGGATCTTGTAAATCGGCATCCATTATTGCTACATAATCACCTGTTGTTGCCTCTAAGCCAGCAAACATTGCAGCTTCTTTACCAAAATTTCTTGAAAAAGAGATATATTTTACTCTTTCATCTTTATTAGCTAATTCTTTAAATTCTTTTAAGGTGTTATCTCTAGAACCATCATTTACTAATATAAGTTCTAATTCAACATTTTCTAATTCATTCATAACTTTATTTAATTCTTCATAAAACATTGGTAAAACTTCTTGCTCATTGTAACATGGTACTACTATTGATATTACTTTTTTATTCTCCATAACTGATTCCTTCTAATATATTAAATTTGCCAATGCTGTTAAACACTGGCTAGCTATTATAATTATATATTTCTGTTTAATTTTCAAATATAAAATTATCTACATATTTGTTTCAAACCTATAAGCATATACTGTTAAAGTAATTAGTAATAGTACTAATGCTATTGGCATTGTCCATATTGAAATTGGTATTTGTAAAATAGCTAATATTGATAAGTATAATGTTTCTACTACTACTGTCATTATTATTGGTAATAATGTTACTTTTAATATTCCTTGTTTTCTAAATCTAATTCCCATATAAATTGCTGCTAAAACTAATACTAATATACTTGGAAAAATATATGGCTTAGCAATTTCATATAAAGGTGTATTTGCTGTTTTAACTATGCTTATACTATCCATAGTATTATTTTGACTATATCTACTGTTAAATTTATCTATTAAAGATTGTATTTCTTCATCTGTTGGCTCTACTACTGATATATTAACAGAATCATTAAAATAGTCTATTTTTTGAATTCTTAATTCTTTATCATTGAAAGCTTCTTTTACAATGCCTTCTACCTCGTCCATATCAAGAACTTCGCCTAACATAAATTTAAGTTCTGTAACTTCTTTATATTCTATGCTGTAATTAAATCCCTTAGTTACCATTAAAAATATTCCTATTACTAAAAGTATTGCTACTAATATTACAAGTATTTTATTTATATTTCTCATTTTTCCCTCCATCTTATTTATCTTCAAATAAATATTCAAAATTTAATAATAATGTCTTAGCAAATAAATATGAATAGATTATAAATAAAAGTATTCCCCAGAATAACATTATACCTAAACTACTTACACCTAGTGGAGTAAATAAAGCGAAAACTACTGAAATTATAAGTACTGGTATTAATACCATAATTGCTTTCATCATACTCTTATTTATTATGTTTTTAGGTGTTTCTTCATTTATATTATATTTTTTCAATCTAGTTAACAATTTATTTATATAGAATATTGAGAATAATTCTATAAATACAAATCCTGCAATACTTGCGGCTGTAATCGTAATATTAGCATATTTCATCACTAATAAGTATAAAGCTGTAAATCCTACAAATAGTACGCTTGCAATTATAGCTCTTTCCTTAAATCTTATTACTAAATATATTAAAACTATTGTTAAAATACCTATTGCAACAGCTATAGCTTTAGAAATAGTATCTTTATCATAATTAGACATTATATTAGCATTTTGAACAACCTCATATATAACTGGAAGAATGCCATGGCTTAATTTAGTTGCTTCTATACTAGCTGCTAATAAATTATTTTGTAGCTCTGTGGCATCAGTTGTAGTTTGTCCCATTGTTAGTTGAAGTTGGCCATTTTCTATTGGTTTGCCAAAATAAGTATTTATAATTAATTTGCCATCAACATATAATTTTACATTTTTTGTAACTTTTGTTTCTTCTTGGGTAACAGTGCCGTCTTCAGCTGTTACATCTTTAACTTCTGTTGTTTGTATATAAGTTGAACTTATATTTTTTAATTTTTCTTTTCCTTCTTTATTAAAATTAATAGTTAAATACACAGTTGTACCCTTAGTATCTGTATAATAACCTACTCTAGCATTTTTAATATCATTATTGTTTAATAAGACTTCATCAGTTTCAGCATCTTTTAATAAGAATTCACCTTGTACATAAATAGCATTAATAATATTATCTACATTAAAAGTTTCTCCTGTTTTTAAAACAATATCTCCTGTTTCCTCATCTACAGTTAAACGATATTCTTCTAAACCTATTTCGTTAATTCTTTTTTCCATAATTTCTTTAACTAAATTATAGTTTTCTGCTGTTTTCACTTCATCTGAATTTACAGCAACGTCTTTAGTTGTATATGTTCCTTCTTCTGCGTCTTCATCAACATCTTCTTCTGCTACTAAATTTCCGTCTACGTCATAATGTTCAGTTTCAATTGCTTCTGAAACAGAGAATAAGTATTCTTTTTCAACCCCAAATTCTGAAGCAGTAGTAAAATCTTTTATTATATTTACTAGTCTTCCATTATCTTTTACATAAATTCCAACAAATGAAATCATAATTAATATAATTATTAATATAATTATACACATAACTTTTAGTATCTTATTAGTTTTCACTTTTTAATCCTCCTATTATTTATTATAACAAACGTGTACCATTTATTATTAACTCAAACCAAATTTTTAAATATGCTGCAGCCGATTTACTCATCATAGTTCTTTCCATAAATATTTCAAAATAATCCAAAACCGGACATATTTTAGTATCTATAGTTAAGAGTAATGATATTTTTCTCTCTTTACTATTAGTAATAAGTTCTGCAGATGTTACAGCATAATTCACCCTATCATGTTTATCAAAACTTGCCATATTCGTTTTAGCTACTCTATCTCTATGAACATCTGATTTATCTGCTAAAATTAATGCTGCAGATATATCGCTAACTGCCGTTCCTGTTTCTTCATCGTGATTACCTATTGCCATTAAAATTTCTGTTCTTGACTTATTGTCCATTCCCATTTCTTTTAAAATATTATAAGCAAGCAATGCTCCATTATGTGCATGGTCAACTCTATTTACACTATTACCTATATCGTGCAAATATCCTGCAATTTTGGCTAACTCTATTCTTTCTGCAGGATAGCCCAATGCTTCAAGAATTTCTGCTGCTCTATGTGACACAATGCTTATGTGTCTTTGACCATGTTCTGTGTACCCCAACACATCTAATTGTTTAACAGCACAATTAATAAGCTCTTGTACTTCCTCATTATTTCTAATATCTTCTAACGTTATCAAAATATTCCCTCCAAATTACCTATACATTTTATCTTATATTCTATAAAATTTCAACTGTTTTTTGAAAATTTTTTAATTTTTTTGTTCTTTGTTTATTATTATACCCAAAAAATAAAGAAAATTAAGGAATTTCTTAATTTTCTTTATTTTTAATATAATTCTATCTTTTTTCACTTTCTAATATTATAATTTCTATTTTCCACTTCCCTCATAAGGCTCATACTGAGGAATTTCTAATATTATATTGTCTCCATCTTTTATAACAATTTGTTCATCTTCTTTAGTAAACCATACGTCCATTGTTGCTCCAAAATATTTTTGTAATGTTTCTTTTATGCTATCAAATATTGTATATACGGTCTCATTTATATCATTCATATGATATTTTTCTTCTCCGTCTCCAACATATGTATCTGTAACATTAAATGGTGCTGATTCTGCTTTTAAATCTACAGTCATTCCGCCTTTTCCTGAAAAGATTTCATTCACGATGATATCATATCCTATAGCGTCACCAACTTGCTTTATTAAATATTTTGCCCTATCTTCTACTGATAAAGTATCATCTACATCTACTTCAAAAGTTTCAAATTTGCTTGTTGTTCCTATATAAATTGTAGCTTTATCTGTAATAACTACAGGGTCTTCACTAATATTATTTATGTTTGTAACATTTTCTACATTTCCTGTTAAATTATTTTCATTACTAATTTGATTTTCTGTACTTGCATTATTTTCTTGCAAACTATTTTCTTCTAAGCGAGTTTGATTTTGTTCTACAACGTGTAAATCCTCTTTTTTATTATTATTTTGAACTACCAAAAATATTATTCCTCCTATTATAATAATTAATACTAGTGCTAATACTACTTTTTTCATAACTAATCCTCCTACATTTTTTAAATTATTTTGTACAACTTAAAATCTAAATAATCGCAACTCACTAACTTAAACTTTATTTTTGAATTTTTTACACTTTTTATTTCTTCATCTATTTTACCATGAATATGTCCATAAATGCAATACTCTACATTAAATTTATTCATTAAATTTATAAAACTTATATTTTCTGCATTTTCTATAAAAGGCGGATAATGCATATTTACTATTATTTTTTTATCATTACCATATTTATCCACGCCATCTTTTAAAGATAATTCTAATCTTAACAATTCTCGCTTTAATATTTTTATATCATCTTCTGAATTAGAATCCTCCCAACCTCTTGTTCCTGCAATTATATAATTTTCATATAAATAGCTATTATTATGTAAAAATTTTATTGAATTTATATTGTTATCTTCTAAAAATTTGTTCATTTTAGTTAAAGAATTCCACCAATAATCATGATTGCCTTTTAATAAAATCTTTATACCCGGTAATTCTTCTAAATATTGTAATTCTTCGATATTATTATTTAAATCCATAGCCCAAGAAAAATCGCCTGGTAATAAAACTAAATCGTCTTCTTTTACTTTACTTTCCCAGTCTAATTTTATTTTTTTATCATGTTCTTTCCAATTATCTCCGAAAATCTCCATTGGCTTATTCTTATTAAATGCTAAATGTAAATCTGAAATTGCATAAATACTCATTATTTTTTCCTTCCTTTGCTAAAGTTGTGATATATAGCTATTTTTAGTCAAAACATAGCTAAGGTGACACAATCCGGGTCTTGACTTGCAAATAGCTATATATCACAACAAATTAACATATACGTAAAATTTATTTGTAATTATATTTAACATAACAATTAATTTATCTTCAAATTAGGTATAGCATTTAATGTTAAATCTGATGTTTCACCAGTTATATACCTATAATATGCTGCAGATGCTATCATAGCTGCATTATCTGTACATAAAATCATCTCAGGATAATATACATTTATTCCTTGTTCTTTTAATTTCTCAAATTCAGCTCTAATATATGAATTTGCAGAAACTCCACCTGCTAAAGCTACTGTATTTATATTTAAATTTTTTAATGCCTTTATAGTATTTTCAACTAAAATTTCTGTTGTACACTTTTCAAAACTTATACATAAATCTGCTTTATTCATATCTGGCGTTTTATGATGTAAGTTAATAACTGCTGTTTTTATACCACTAAAACTAAAATCTAAATTATCCATATGTGGTTTAGGTAGCAATATATTTGGAGTGCCTTCTTTTGCCAATTTATCTATTTTGGGTCCTCCGGGATAGCCGAGTCCTATTACTCTTGCTACTTTATCGTATGCCTCACCTATAGCATCATCTCTAGTCTTACCTAATATTTCAAATTTATTATAATCTTTTATATGTACTAAATGCGTATGACCACCAGAGATTATTAGACATAAAAACGGTGGCTCTAATTCTTTATGTGAAATATAATTCGCAGCAATATGACCTTCTATATGATTTACACCTAATAGTGGCTTATTTAAAGCTAAACTTAAGCCTTTAGCGTACGAAACTCCTACTAATAATGCACCTACTAAGCCTGGCCCTTTTGTACAGCTTATTACATCTATATCTTTAAAAGTAATATTAGCTTGTTTTAGTGCTTCTTTTACAACAAAATTAATATTTTTAACATGATTTCTTGAAGCTATTTCTGGCACAACTCCGCCAAATTCTTCATGTATTTTTATTTGTGAATTTATTATATTAGATAAGACTTCTCTGCCATTTTTCACAACAGCTACAGAAGTCTCATCACAACTTGTTTCTATTCCTAATACTAATATATTTTTTTTATTCATTATTATATTGGTCTCCTTATAAAATCCTTATGCGACTTTTTCTCTATAATTTACAACTGTTACTTCTATTGCTAATTGCTTTAGTTGGTTTACAATTTTTTCAATATTTTCTGCAATTTCATCATCAAAATATTGTTCACCACATTGTGTGCATACTTTTGCTGGAACCCCTTTAATAATAATAATTGTATTATCTAAGTCAACCACATAATTTACATTTTTTTCTTCTAAATCGCCTTTACACATAAAACAACTCATTATTGTATCCTCCTCGTTTTCATATCACTTTCCCACTTACTAGTATTTGGATAATATGCTGTTACCATATGAACTATATTTTCACTCATACCACACACTACATGTATTACTTTATTATTTTGATCATATCCTAATATTAAACAACTTGGATATGGATAATCGTCATAATAATATTCTATAATTTTTCCAGTAGTTATAGCAGTTTTTACGTCTATAATCTGTATATTTCGTTGGTTTAATCTATTTAAACAATGTTTTGTCCAATCCACTTTTCTTTTAGAAATATATTCTCTTATAGTTTCTATATTTAATAATATTTTTTTATTCATTATTATATTTATTCCCCTCTTGTAATTATTTTATTTATGCAGCTTTTTCTCTATAATTTACAACTGTTACTTCTATTGCTAATTGCTTTTCAAAACTAAATCAGCATTCCAACTAAATTCATTAATTGTTCATATAAGAAGTAATTTACAGGAGCTACTATATTTCCTGCTATTCCTGTTATAAATAATATTAAAAACACTATATAGAAAATATATTGTTTAGATTCAAACCACACTTTTGCATTATATGGCAAGAAGTGCATTAATATTTTTGAACCATCTAATGGTGGTATAGGTATTAAGTTAAATACTCCTAAACCTATATTTAAAATTATAATATACTCAACTATTGCCCCACCGGTTGACATCATAAATTGCAATCCTGCAAATTTTATTATTATTGCATATATAATTGCTGTTACTATTGCTACTATAAAGTTAGCTAAAGGACCAGCAACAGATACTATTGCTTCACTTGCTGATAGTGAATATTTTCCATTAAAATTATTAGGATTTATTTGAACTGGTCTACCCCAACCAAAATGAGCTACTATAAGCATTACTAATCCTATTGGGTCTATATGGCTTAATGGATTTAAATTAAGCCTTCCTTGATACATAGGAGTATTATCTCCTAATTTATACGCTGTCCATGCATGAGCAAATTCGTGAAATGTAATTGCTATAACAACTCCAGGTAAACTCATTAATATTCCCATTATTCCTTCTGTTCCCATGCTTGCCAATGCAAATATTAAAACTACTCCTACTATTATATATATAGTTTTTCTATCAAAATTAAACATAAAATTTTCCTTTCAAAATTTAATTTTTACGCATTATTGAGCGGTTTCATTGTAGGGAATAATAATACGTCTCTAATTGATGCTGAATCTGTTAGTAACATTATTAATCTATCTATTCCTATTCCCAAACCTCCTGTTGGTGGCATACCATACTCAAGTGCATTTATAAAGTCTGAATCTAACATATTAGCTTCATCATCACCATTTTCACGTGCCTTCATTTGAGCTTCAAATCTTTCTAATTGGTCTATTGGGTCATTTAATTCTGAATATGCATTTCCATATTCTCTACCACATATAAATAATTCAAAACGTTCTGTCAAACGTGGGTCTGATACTTTTCTCTTTGTTAATGGTGATACCTCTACTGGATAATCACATACAAATGTTGGTTGTATTAATGTTTCTTCTACTTTTTCTTCAAATACTAAATTAATTAATTCGCCACGTGTAATCTTTTTAGGGTCGTATTCTATTCCTAATTCTTTTACTTTCGCTAAAGCTCCTTCGTCCGAATTTATTTCGCTAAAATCTACACCTGTAACATTTTTTATAGCATCTATCATTGTAATTCTTTTCCAAGATGGTGTTAAATCTACTTCTTGACCTTGGTATGAAATTACAGTTGTGCCTAGCACTTCTTTTGCTACTGTTGATATTAATTCTTCTGTTATATTCATCATATCGTTATAATCTTCGTATGCTGCATATAATTCAATATTTGTAAATTCAGGATTATGTTTTATAGAAATTCCTTCATTTCTAAACATTCTGCCCATTTCATAAACTTTATCAAATCCGCCTATTATTAATCTTTTTAAATAAAGTTCATTTGCTATTCTTAAATACATATCCATATCTAAAGTATTGTGATGTGTTTGGAAAGGTCTTGCTGCTGCTCCACCTGGAATTGTATTTAATATAGGAGTTTCTACCTCTACATATCCTTTATTATCTAAAAATGTTCTTATTGCTTTTATTATTTTATTTCTTTTTAAGAATGTATCTTTAACTTCTGGATTCATTATTAAATCTACATATCTTTGTCTATATCTTAAATCAACATCTTTTAATCCATGAAATTTTTCTGGTAATGGTCTTAAAGATTTTGATAGAAGTGTTACTTTTTTAGCGTGAATTGATATTTCTTCTGTCTTTGTTTTAAAAACAAATCCTTCTATACCAATTATATCTCCAATATCATAAGCTTTAAATTCTTTATACGCTTCTTCTCCTAAATCATTTAAACTTACATAACTTTGGATTTTTCCTGTAGCATCTTGAATATTACAAAAAGATGCCTTTCCCATAATTCTTTTACTCATTAAACGTCCTGCTACTATTACATCTTTTTGTTCTAGAGCTTCATAATTATCTCTTATTTCTTGTGTTAAATGTGTTCTATTAAATTTAGTTATATTAAAAGGGTTTTTGCCTTTTGCTTGTAATTCCTCTAATTTTTCTTTTCTAATTTTAATTAAATGATTCTCATCAACTTCTTGATTTGCTATTGCTTCATTCTCGCTCATTATTTAAAACAGTCCTTTCTTTTAATTACTCTGGTATTATTACAGAATTACTATTCATATGTTGTTGCATTATATATGAGTTATAATCAAATGGTGTATGTCTTTCTGGCTCATCATATTCAACACCGAAAGTTTCAACAGTCATTGATGTAATAACTGGTGGGTCTACAGGAGTTTCACCTTGAGTTCCGTTATCATCTGTTGTACGTTCTGTATTAGATATTGCTCTAACAACATCTAAACCTTCTATAACTTTACCAAATGCTGCATATAATCCATCATATCCACTTGAATTTGCTAAACAGATGAAAAATTGTGTTCCAGCTGAATTATAACCTTCTTCGATTATACTAGCATCTAAATTTGTAAAATCCATTCTTGCCATAGATACAGTACCTTCTACGTGTTTTAATGTATTTTTAATATATCCATTAGCAGCAAATTCACCATTTATAGCGAATTCGTCATTTCCTGAACCTGTACCTTCTTTATCTCCACCTTGTATTAAAACATCTGGTATTACTCTATGGTATGTTAAACCATTATAATACCCATCATTTATTAATTTAATAAAGTTTGCAACAGTATTTGGAGCCATATCTGGATATAACTCAATTTTAACTGTACCATAATTTTCAACTTCCATTGTTACTATTGGATTTCTAAAATCCTCCACACTTTTTCTATAGTATCCCATTACTAAAATTTCTAATATTATTACTAATATTATTACTAAAATTGCTAATAAAATGTTCTTTACTTTCATTTTTACCTCCACTTTTTTCTTAAATATTATTTAATTCTTCTATAGAATAATACATTTTTCCGTCTATTTTTATACCATTATAACTATAGACATCCAAATTTCCATAAGATATTATAACATCTTGTTCCATATTTTTCAAGCCTATTTTTTCTAAATCTGATTTTGACATATATGTGTATTTAGAATAATCTGTTATTCCGTTTTGATTTAAAATTTTTCTAACTTCTTCTTTTACTGTACTATTTAAATTATTATATGAAATTCCTATATCATCGTAAGCCGTTGTTCCTAATTCAATTTCCTTATTAATAACTAACATTTTTTGTTGAACTAATTCTAATTCTGAAACGAAATTATATCTTTTAGTTTCGTCTAAGCCAGACATACTTACAGTTACTGTGACGCTAGCTAATATAGCTAATACCACAACAGTTATTATAAGTATCGTTAAAGTTACGCCTTTCCCAGATTTTAAATTTCCTTTGATTTTCATCCTTTTCTATCCTTTCTAAAAAATTTATTTAGAAAATATTTTAATAAATTACATTATCAAACATATACTGGTCTTGCATTCTTTTTAATGTTTGCTTAATGTTTTTAGCTCTAATCTCTCCTATTCCTTCTACTTTTACTAACGAATCTATTTCTGCAACTAATATATGTTGAAAAGATTTATACGATTTTACTAAATTATCTACAACTGTTGAAGGTACTTTAGGAATTTTACTTAAAATCCTATATCCTCTAGGATACACTGCTACTTCTTCATAATCTTCTGAATCGTTGTATCCGAGTAATTTTGCAATCATTTTAGATTTTATAACTCCTTCAACCGATATTTTTTTAATATCTTGTAATACCTTTTCATAACTTTTTCTAGAACTTGCCACGTAATCTTTTATTAAATTAATTTCTTCTTCGTCTACGCCGTCTACTAATTCTTGCAACTGCATTTCTATTAATCTTCCGTCTTCTCCTAATTCAAATACAGCATTTTCTACTTCTTTTTTTATTACCATTACTTGTTCTATTCTTTCTATACAATTCACAACATTATCTAAAGTAACAGTATCGTTAAATTCATATTCATTTAAAATACTAATCTTTGTATCTAGCACTTTTTTATATTTTTCTAGTATTTGCAATGCTTGGTTCGCTTTTGAAATCACTTTTGAAGTATCTTCTATTACATATCTAAAGTTTCCTTTAAATATTGTAATAATGTTTCTTCTCTGTGATATACTTATTACTAACTCGTTAGTCTGCTTTGCAGTACGTTCGGCTGTTCTGTGTCTAGTTCCAGTTTCTTTTGTTGGTATAGTTGAGTCTGGTATAATTTGTGCATTTGCATACAAAATATGCTTCATATCTGAACTTAAAACTATGGCACCATCCATTTTAGCAAGCTCATATAGTCTTGAGGCTGTATATTCTTCATTTATATAAAAGCCTCCATCTACTATATCCATAATTTCTTTAGAATCGCCTACTATGATTAAAGCTCCTGTTTTGGCTTTTAAAATATTCTCTAGTCCCTCTCTTATGGCTGTTCCGTGGTGCAATAGTTTTTAAAATATTTTCAAATAAATCGCTTTCTGCCTTAGTTGACAAATCCAATAGTTACACCTCCAATATGTTATTATTAATTAATTTATATATTTTTAAATATAAATCTTTTGAGTAAACTATCAATTAAAATATTCGTTGAATTTCTAAAATATTTTTCACACCTGTAAATGGCAACTCTTGATATATAGCTATTTTTAGTCAAAACATAGCTAGGGTGACACAATCCGGGTCTTGACTTGCAAATAGCTATATATCAAGATATTTATAGGATTATATCTTTCCGTAAAAAATATTAAGAAATTCTAACTCTATTTTAATATGAATAGTTTTATTCTACAAAATTTATATTTAAAACAATTTATTAACAATATTATTACTTTAAGATAAATTTTACTGCTTCATTTATGTTTTTTACTCCTATTATTTCTAAATTAAATTTATCTTTTAATAATTTTTTATTATTTTCTGGAATTATACAAGTTTTAAAGCCTAGTTTTTCTATTTCTCTTAATCTTTTTTCTATCATATTTACGCTTCTTACTTCACCTGTTAAGCCAACTTCTCCTATTGCTACTAATTTTTTATCTATGCTTACATTTTTATAACTTGAAACTGCTGCTAATATTACTCCTAAATCTATAGACGGTTCATTTACTCTAATTCCGCCTACTATATTTAAGTATATGTCTTGCATTCCTAAAGGAATATGTAACCTTTTTTCTAATACTGCTATTAATACACTAACTCTATTATAATCCATTCCATTAGCAGTTCTTTTTGGTATAGGGCATACCGTTTGAGTTGTTAAAACTTGTAATTCTAATAATAATGGTCTTGTACCTTCTAAACTTGCAACTACTACTGTGCCTACAGTTCCGTCTTCTCTTTCTGAAATTAATACACTTGACGGATTAGAAATTTCTACTAAGCCTTGATTTTGCATTTCGAACATTCCTATTTCATTTGTAGATCCAAAACGATTTTTTACACCTCTTAAGACTCTATAAGAAAAATATCTTTCTCCCTCTAAGTATAAAACAACATCCACCATATGTTCTAGGACTCTTGGACCTGCTAAATTACCGTCTTTAGTAACGTGTCCTATAATTATTGTTGTTATATCTTTTTCTTTGCAGATTCTCATAATTCTTGAAGTTATTTCCCTTACTTGACTTACACTGCCCGCAGCTGATGTTATTTCTTCACTATACATAGTTTGTATAGAGTCTATTATTACTAATTTTGGATTTATATTTTCTATTGCATTTTGTATTACATCTATATCTGTTTCTCCTAAAAATAGTATATCCTCATTTTTTATTCCTAATCTATCAGCTCTAATTTTTATTTGCTCTGCTGATTCCTCTCCTGAAACATATAGAACTTTTCCTTCACCTTCTATTTTATCGCAAATTTGAAGAATTAATGTAGATTTACCTATTCCGAGGCTCTCCTCCTAATAAAATTAATGAGCCTTTAACTATACCTCCGCCTAAAACCATATCTAGTTCTTTAAAGCCTGTCTTTTTTCTCTCTGTTGATTTTTCTTCTATTTCATTTAATTTTCTTGGAGTTACGTTTTTAGGTTTTTCTAATGAATTTGTTGTTTTATCTTTTACTAATTTTTCTTCATAAAAAGTACTCCATTCATTACATGATGGACATTTACCAAGCCATTTTGCCGACTCATAACCACAGTTACTGCATACAAAAATAGTTTTTACTTTTGCCATAATTTCTCCTTTACGAAAGTCATATATATTTTACTATAATTTATATGAAATGGCAAGAAATTTTTGAAAAAAATTTAGAAAAAAACC
>CALXUC010000010.1 GCA_944391575.1 uncultured Clostridia bacterium
ATTATTACCTCCATTTCTACACCTACAAAAAATATGGTGTGCTTATTTATTTTCACACACCATATTATACACCATCAAAAATATCGCTTGTAAGCGACATTTTTAATAATTTTTTAAAATTACTTGTAATATTTGAAAAATTGATATATAATAACATATGTATAAATAGAAGTAAAGTTTATTTCTGGAAAGGAATGGGGATATATAAGTGGATGTAACAAATAAAACAACTAAAAAAACAATACTTGTTGTAGATGATGAAAAAAACATAGTTAATTTATTAGTCCATAATTTGACAAAAGAAGGTTACGATACTTTAGAAGCTTATGATGGTGTAAGTGCTGTGGAAATTGCTATGGATAAAAAGCCAGATTTAATTTTATTAGATAGAATGTTACCAAAACAAGACGGAATAGCAGCATGTGTACAAATAAAACATTATACAAATATTCCTATAATAATGTTAACAGCTAAAAGTGAGGAAACAGACAAAATTGTAGGTTTAGAGCTGGGAGCAGACGATTACATTACAAAACCTTTTAGTGTTAGAGAATTGCTAGCAAGGGTAAAAGCTAATTTAAGAAAAAATGAGTTTAATTTATATAATAATAGAGAAGACGCATCACAAAAAGTAGAAGTTAAATTAGGCGATGACAAAATAATAATAGGTCAATTAGAATTAGATTTAGAAAGATTTGTCGTTAAGATAAGGGGTAAGATTGTAGATTTAACTATAAAAGAATTTGACTTTTTAAAATATTTAGCAAAACAACCGGGGCAAGTTGTAACTAGAGAATTATTGTTAGAAAAAGTATGGGGATATGAGTATTATGGAGATATTCGTACAGTAGATGTAACTGTAAGAAGAATAAGAGAAAAAATAGAGCTAGATACTACTAATCCTAAAATATTATTAACAAAAAGAGGAATAGGGTATTATATTTCAGATAAACAATAATAAAGGATATAGCTTATGTTAAAAAGTGTTCAAATAAAAGTAATTATAATTTTTATGCTGTTAGGAATAGTATGTATAACAGCATTAGGAATGTTTTTTATAAATAAATTACAACTTACTTTAACTACAGTAGAGATTAATAGTACAGATTCTATACAATTAATAGAAAAGCAGATACAAGATACTAAAATATTGGTATTATATGCTAATTTTATTTTTATAATAATATCTATTGTAGTAGGCTACTTTGTTTCTAAAGTAATTATTCATCCGATTTCAGACTTGATAAAAACTGCAGAAAAAATAGTATCTGGAGAAGAAGTCGAAATAAAAACTTTAACAGATGGTAAAAGCAATAATGAAATTGATGAATTAGTTGGCGCTTTCTCTATGATGACGTCGGAATTGAAAGAAAAGCTAGAAGAAACTGCTATTCAAAAACGTCAGATTGAAACAATACTTTTAAAAATGACAGATGGAGTAATTGCTTTTGATATAAGAGGCCATGTGCTACATATGAATCTTGCTGCTAAAAAAATGTTATCTATTTCAGATGAGATGGATTCTTTTGAAGAAATTTTCGAGAAAATAGGTATAGAAATAAATTTAGAAAAAATAATGTATTTAGAAAACTGGACATCTTATGACCAAAATGTAAAAGTTAATGATAAAGTTTTAAATATGATGTTTGTTCCATTTAAAGATGATTCTAAAAGGCCAGAAGGTGTAATTGTAGTTATACAAGATATAACAGAACAAGTTAACTTAGATAATATGAGAAAAGATTTTGTTGCAAATGTTTCTCACGAGTTAAAAACACCAATAACTTCAATTATAGGTTATGCAGAAACCATACAAGGAATGGACGATAGCGAGAAAGAGGAAAAAAATAAATTCTTAAATGTAATAATTTCAGAAGCAAATAGAATGTCTGTTCTAGTTTCAGATTTATTAACATTATCTAAGTACGAAACAGATGAAACGATTAAAAAAGAAGAATTTGATTTAACAGAAGTTGTAAAAAATGTTTACGATAATTTAAAATTAGAAGCTAAAAAGAAAAGTCAAAACATAGAATGTTTTGTTACAGCTAATGTACCTCATGTTTATGCAGATAGATTTGGAATAGAAAGAGTAGTAATAAATATATTAAATAATAGTATAAAATATACTCCTGAAAATGGTAGTATAAAAATATATGTTGGATTCGTATATAATGATGCATATATTAAAGTAATAGATACAGGTATAGGCATACCAGAAGAAGATCTAGGCAGGATATTTGAAAGATTTTATAGAGTTGATAAAGCAAGAAGTAGAGAATCTGGCGGAACTGGTTTAGGCCTTTCTATTGCAAAAGAAATTTTAGAGAGAAATAATTCTACTATAGATATTAAAAGTGTAGTAGATAAGGGAACTGAAGTGGTTATAAAAATACCTACAGTACAAGAAAGGAATATGATTAATGAAATTGATAAAAAGGAATAAAGAGAATAAAGGAAATGAAGAAATAGAAGTAAAGCCTGAAAAAAGCGTAGTAAGAGAAATTATAGAGTGGACAGCATGTGTATTAATAGCTGTAATTTTAGCTTTATTAGTTAGATACTTTATAGGAACGCCAACTATTGTTCAACACCCATCTATGACTCCTACATTATTATCAAATGATCGATTAATATTAAATAGGTTACATGTAAAATTGGGAAAAGAAATAGAAAAAGGTGATATTATAACATTTGAAGCTCCTTCTAGAATCTTTGTACCAGCATATCAAATTACGGATAATAATTATGTGGCAGAATATGATAAAGAAATAAATGGATTAATAGATAATTTTACTTATTACGTATTAGAAATAGGTAAAACGAGTTATATAAAAAGAGTTATAGCTGTAGCAGGTGAACATATAAAAATAGAAGACGGAAATGTATACATAAACGGAGAATTATATGAAGAGCCATATTTACCAGAAGGTACTGTAACTACAGATGGTGGCGGATATTTCTTAGATTTAGTTGTACCAGAGGGAACAGTTTTTGTAATGGGAGATAATAGAGGAGATAGCACAGATTCTAGATGCTTTGGCTGTATTCCATTAGAAAAAGTAGAAAGCAAGGTATTAATTAGATTTTGGCCTTTTGATAAATTTGGAAAAGTTGAATAATTTTAAGAAAACATCCTAACAAGAAGGTATACAAATAGTTGATAAATTAAAACAGGGGTGAATAATTCTAAGAAAATGTTCTACCTAATATCATAAAGAATTTTCGGAAAGGCTGAAAAATTATGTTTGAAAATATTGTAGGAAATAATAAAGTAAAAACTATATTATCTAACATATCTAATCCTTCGCACGCATATATCTTTTTAGGATCAGAAGGAATAGGAAAATTTTTATTTGCAAAAAAATTTGCATATAAATGGTTATGTACTTCTAATAATCGCCCATGTGGAGTTTGCAAAGCGTGCATACAATTTAAAAGCAATAATAATATGGAATTTAATGTGATAGAGCCATTAGATGGTAGTATAAAAGTAGATCAAATTAGGAATTTTATAAAAAATGTATATGAAAAGCCTGTAGAATCTTATAAAAAAATATATATAATAAATGATGCTGACAAAATGACAGATTCTGCTCAAAATGCGTTATTAAAAATATTAGAAGAACCACCATTATATGTAATGATTATTTTAGTAGGAAGTAATGAGCAAGCATTTTTAAACACTATAAAATCAAGATGTATAAAAATAAACTTTCAAGAACTTTCAATAAAAGAGCTAAAACAATATTTTGAAAATAACGGAGAAACAATAAACGAAAAATTCTTAGATATTTACCAAGGAAGTATAGGTAGAGCAAAAAAAATATCTGGACAAGAAGGCATCTATTTAGAACTAGAAGAATGTATATTAAATATTAAAAATTTAAATAAGGTAGAATTTGTAAAAAGATGTACAAAAGATATAAATAAAGATAATATAAAAGATATATTAGAATATCTTAATATATTGATGTTTAAATTTGGAAAAGACAATCTAAAGTATTTAGAAGTCATATCAGAAATAAACGATGCAATTAAACAATGTAGATTTAATTGTAATATGGAAATGGTAAGTGATAATTTATTTTTAAATATGTATGACGCAGTTTTATAGATCTTGATATATAGCTATTTGCAAGTCAAGACCCGGATTGTGTCACCCTAGCTATGTTTTGACTAAAAATAGCTATATATCAAGATTATTCAAAAGACTTTTATTTAAATATAAAATTAAAATTTAAATATAGAATTAAAGAAGGGAGAGAATTAATGAAAAGTATTGTAGGTGTAAGACTGAACAAAGGTTGCAAGGTAAACTTTTTTGAAGTTAATGATATTGATGTTAATGTAAAAGATGATGTAATAGTAGATATAGTAGAAGGTTACGATTATGGCGAAGTTATTACTGGAATACGTGAAATTGAAGATGATAGCAAAATTGAGGTTGCAGGAAAAATTATAAGAAAAGCAAATAAGATAGATACAGAACATTTTTTAGAGAATAGGGAAAAAGAGAAAAAAGCTTTTAGTATATGTTTAGAAAAAATAAAAGAACATAAATTGAAAATGAAATTAATAGATGTTGAATATAAATTTGATAATTCTAAAATAGTATTTTCATTTACTGCAGAAGGTAGAATAGACTTTAGAGAATTAGTAAGAGATTTAGCAGCTGTTTTTAGAACAAGAATCGAATTGAGGCAAATTGGAATTAGAGATGAAGTAAAACGTATAGGTGGAAATGGTATATGCGGCAGAGAGCTATGTTGCTGCTCATATTTAAGAAATTTTGAAACTGTATCTATAAAAATGGCAAAAGAGCAAAATTTAGTATTAAATCCATCTAAAATAACAGGTAACTGTGGCCGTTTAATGTGTTGTTTGAAGTATGAGCAAGAAGTGTATGAAGAAAAAAATTCTAGAATGCCTAAAATGGGTGCTATAGTAAAAACGGCAGATGGCACAGGGGAAGTCTGCGGGGTAGAAACATTATCAGAAAGAATAAGAGTAAGATTTGGCCAAGGTGAAGAAACCTCATATAAAAAATATAATGTAAAAGATATAGAAATCATAAAAAATGGTACAGATACTGAAGAAAATATGGAAAATGATTTACAAGATAAAGAGGACCTTGAAGAATTAGAAAGATTAGAAAATTTAGAAAACTTAGAAAAAAATGAATATTAATAAAAAAGAATGGAGTGATAAAAATGGCATATAAAATAACAGAAAAATGTATAGCATGTGGAGCTTGCGCAGCAGCTTGCCCAATGCAATGTATAAGCATGGCAGAAGACGGCACAAAATACCAAATAAATAGCGAAGAATGCATAAGCTGCGGAACTTGCGCTAGCGTTTGCCCAGTTGAAGCCCCAGAAGCTGAATAATTTGATAAAAAATTCAAAAAAAGTATTGATTTTTTATAAAAAATTTAGTATAATGTTATTTACAGATAGAAAGAGATAATGAGTTCGGCTATTATGCCTTACTTTCTAAATCTGTAAACAAGCATCAATTAATTGTCCATAGCGGAGACAAAAAAGACTAGAACGGCGAATTCTAGTCTTTTTAATATGTACTTATTAATTATTTTCTTTTTCAACATTAACTTTAAGTTGAGAAACTTTCTTCAACTTACTAAAGAACTTAACTATAAAAGAGAATATACTTTGCTTTTCCTCAAAAAGCACTAATGCTGTTTCTCTATCGCCGGGCAATATAACATATCCATTTTTCTCTAGTTCTGCTTCTTTTTGCTCAATTTTATTCATAGTATAATAGAAGAAATCTTTATAAAAAGTATAATCTTTATTAGTAGCTATTAAAAATTGGTAATTATAAACACGCGATTTAAATTTCTTTAAGTCTTCCATTGTTTTTATATTTTTAAATTCTACATTAAAACAATTTGTCATTATAATATTTTGCGTTTTTAAAAACAAGTTAAAAATTTCTTCTTTTTTTGTATTTATAGAAGTGTTAATTGATTTAATCTTTGTTGTATTAGCATTTGAGTACTTTAGTTCATTTGTTAAATCAGATACTATGTCTTGTAGTTCTACTAATTTATTGAAGTTTTTTTCTATAATTTTATATATGCGTTTATTAGTTTTTTGAATAAATGTATTTTTAAAAATATTATTACTATAAATAGTACTATGGTATAAAGGATAAGTTCCTGTAAAGTATGTAATTTGTTTAAGTAATGCACATTCTAGTGTATAATATGTAGGACTAGTTGTTGGTAAAGTTAGATTATAATATGTAACTATATCTTCCTTTTCTTTATTTGCTTCTGACGCCATTAACTGTACTGCTGCTTCGTTCATTGCCATAGCTTCTTTATTTAATATCGCTATACCTAATCTATTATTGTTTTGAGCTTTTGCATTGCTTTCTTGTATATAATGCAAACATTCATGTATAGCAATAGTATTTAAATCATCTAAATTTAAATTTTTATTAAAATATATCGACTGATTTTGTGAAACATATTTTGCCATTGCTGATGTATAAGGCATGTCGGCTATGTACATATTAAGTCTAGATAGATTAACAAATAAATTTTGCCTATCAAAGTTATGCTCTGGAAACATTTCGCATAATTTACTTGCTATATTGTTTGAAATTAGATTAGTTTTTATAATAGGTAATTTTTCAATTTCATTTATACCTTCTTTTTTTAATATGTGCTCAATGTTCATTTAAAATTTCTCCTTACAAAATATCTAATTATATTATACTATAAAAACAAGCAAAATTATATTATATTTTCGTTAAAAAAATATTACAAAAATATTACAAAATGATTACATTTTCGTAACAAATAAAAAAGTTGTCAAAAAATGTTGAAACATGGAACTAGCATTGCCAAGGAATGCGGGACAAAAACTTAATTCTTGCCATAAATAAAGGTAAAAATTCTCAAAAATTTTTAATCGAAATCTCTTGCATTTGATAAAAAAATATATTATAATGTACCCATGAATGAATTTATTTTATAAAATTGTAAAGACTATATAATAAATTCCTAAAAATTTTATGGAGGTTATAAAATGAAAAAAACAATATTAATAATGTTTGTAACCATTATTTTAATTGTAGGAATGGTTACTCCAGTATTTGCTGCACCGATGTTTAATTTTTATTGCAGTTATAATACTAAAGACACAGGCGTTGCGTTAACTAAAGAAATTACTTTTATTTATTCAGTTAACGATTTTAGAGAATTTGCTAATCAATCTGACGGTGGTAAAAACGGTATAAACGTTATAAGGGCTACTTTAGAGTATGATGAAAATGTTTTCGAACCAATCGAAATCAACACAACAGGAGATGGCAATTATAATGGTATAAAAACTGAGACATCTGATGGAGGAAAAGCAATTGAAGCAATAGGAAATTGGACTGGATTAACATATAATCCAGAGACAAAAAGAATAGTTGTTGAAGCAGGCAAATTTATTAATTCAGAGGACGAGGTTTTAGAAATCACTTTAAAAGTTAAACCAACTGCTACTTTAGGAAATACTACAGTAACTTTAACTGAAATCGAAGGTTCAGACGAAAAGAAAGATATAACTCCTTCTGCTGTTTCAAAAACAGTTGAAGTTATAAGTGCAGTAGGTGATGCTACAGATGCAGATCCAGAAAATGGATTCGGAGGTTATATAAGAATATTACCAGATATGAAGGTAAGTGAATTTAGAATTTTAAAACCTGAATTAACTGGAGCTATAAAAAATGTACAAAATACAACTTTAGGTAATGATGACTATATTCCAACAGGAGCTACAGTTACAGAAGGTGAGTTAACATATACTTTAATTGCTATAGGTGATCTTAACTCAGATGGTCAATTAACAGCAACAGACTTATCACAATTTAAAGCATATTTCATTCACCAATTAACTACATTATCTGACAACCAAAAAAGAGCTTGTGATATTAGATGGGATGCAGCTTTAACAGGTACAGACCACTCACAATTAAGAAGCTTATTAGTAGGTTTATCAGATCCAAAATTCTATGTATGGAATGGAACAGGTACAGCAACATCTGTGCCAGTAAGTAGGTAAAAAATAATTTAATATATAAAAAAGGAGTGTAAAAAAACATGAAAAAAACATTAAGTATTGTATTAACAGTTTTATTAGTACTAAGTATGTGCTCAACAGCAGTATTCGCATCTGATGTAACAACATCAACATCATTTAATGTTGGGATAGCTGCATCTTCAACACAAGTTGAAGTTGGAGGCGAAGTTGAGTTAACGATATCATTAACAAACTTTACAGCAGGTAGAACAGGTATCAACACATTCTATTTTGTGCTTGATTATGACAAAGCTATTTTTGAAACAGTAAAAGGTGAAAACTTTACTGCATCAAATGGCTGGGGCGCAGTAATGTTTAATGAAGCAACAGGTGAAGGCGTAACAGACAACTCTTCATTTATAGCTGAAGATCATGAAGCTGTAAAAGTTACATTAAAAGTTAAAGATAATGCTAATCTAGGAAATACTACAATAACAGTAAGAGATGTTGAATCATCTGATGGTAATAATGATATTCACCCAGCTGATCAAAGTATATCTTTAAGTGTAGTTGAAGCATCTACAGATCCAACACCAGAGCAAGAGCCTGGTAATACAGTTAATACTGTAGTAGAAAAGCCAGAGCCAGCACCATCAAATCCTTCAACAGGAATTGAAGATTATACAATACCAGCTATATTAGTAATATCAGTTTTAGCTGTTATAGCTTATGTAAGATATAGAAAATTAGAAAAATAATATAATATGATATCTTATTTTAAACGTCCTTGAGTTATTTAAGGACGTTTCATATTAAAAGTATGAAAGGATAGATGTTTATATGAAAAAATTTGCAAGTGTATGCATAGCTTTAATAATCGTTTTTATTACATCTGCTGTTTATGCTACAACTACATTTACAGCTAAACTAGAAACTGATAAATCAGTTATAAAAGCTGGTGAAGAACTAGAAATTGTATTAAAATTAGAAAATTTTACAGAAAATGAAAAGGGCATAAATGTCCTTATAGCAACTTTAGAATATGATAAAGGTATTTTTGAAGTAGTTAGTGAAAACGATATAAGTTTAGTACAATTTTGGAATGCACCAATTTATAATAGTGAAAATGGGAAAATTGTTATGGAATCAAATGATTTTATAGATACATCTCATAATGCATTAAAAATAAAATTAAAAGTTAAAGAAAATATAGAAGAAAATACTACAACTGAAATAAAAGTAAAAGATATATCAGCTTCAGATGGTGAAAAAGATATATATGTAGAAGATGCAGTTGCAGTAATTCAAGTAGAAAAATTAACTGAAGAAGAAATTGCAAATAATAATACAAATGATAATAAAATATTAATTATGACATTAGCAATATTAGGCATAGTAATTGTTGGTAGCGTATGTATTGTTATTGTTAAGAAAAAAATGTAATTTTTAAATTTGTTCGCTATAGTATATTTAATATAAAAAGTTTTATGTATAAATTATACATAAAACTTTTTTTGTAATAATTCAGGATATACTTTTTAAAAGCTTGATATATAGCTATTTTTAGTCAAAACATAGCTAGGGTGACACAATCCGGGTCTTGACTTGCAAATAGCTATATATCAAGCTTTTATTTTAATTCTACTGAGTATTATAATTTTTTCATTTTTTTTCAACAAATATCTTGTCAAAATCTATAAATTAGTGGTAAAATATATGTTGTAAAATAGTAAATAAAAAAGGAATGAGTTAATGGCAAAAAAAGTAACAAATATAGTAAAAAAAGGTAAAGATGAGCCGGAATCAAGCGAAATATTTAATTTAAATGAAGAAATAATTATTGGTATTAATAGTAAAAAAGATGATGGTAAACACAAAAAAAAGAAAGAGAAAAAGAAAGAGAAAAAAGATAATAACTCTGTTAACATCAAGAAAAAAAATGATAACAATGATTATTTTATCGATATAAAAAGTAAAAGTGATAATAATGATTTTAAAAAAGAAAAGAAAAAATCACATAAAGTTTTGAAAATATTTTTTATATTCTTTTTATTGATTCTTATTATAGTTTTACTTTTATTGTCTCCTGTTTTTAATATTAGTAAAATAACTGTGGAGAATAATGTTAGAGTAAGTGCAGATGAAATTATAAGTTTATCTGGTATAAAATTGGGTGATAATACTTTTAAATATATTAACTTTGATATGATTGAAAAGATAAAAGAAAACCCATATATAGAGGATGTTAAAATAACTAGAAAATATCCTGATGAAATTATAATAAGTGTTACTGAAAGAACAGCAGAATTTTGCTTAAAATTAGGTGAAAGCTATATTTATATCGATAATCAAGGATATATTGTAGAAATAACATCAGAGGATTATGGCGTGCCAGAAATTATAGGATTTAAAACAGAAATTATGAATGACTCATTAGGAAATAGATTAATAGAAGAAGACTTAAATGAATTTGGGAAAATAATAGGAGTATATGATAGTATAAAAAATAATGGAATAGCTGATAAAGTAATTAGTTTTACTATAGAAGATGATAGATTAGTAATAGGTTTAGTAGAAGATAAAGTTGCATATTTAGAGAATTTTACAAATATTAATATAAAAATATTATCATTAAAAGTAATTTTAGAAAGAACTGCAGGAAAAGCTGGCGAAATTAATTTAGACGGCCAAGGAACAGATTCATCAGCTATATTTAAAGAAAAAGTATAAATCAAAAGGAGGTAATCTATTAAGATATGAATAAAAAAGAGATTGCTATTGTTTTAGCGGCAATGTGTGCTTTGCTAGTATTTGCAATTTTTATGCAAATAAAAACAATAAAAGATACTACTACTGTTATTTCACAAACAATGGAAGATAATGAGTTAAGAGACGAAGTTTTAAGAGCTAAAGAGCAGTATGAATCTTTATATAATGATTATGAAAATCAAGCAAAAGAAATAGAAGAAATTAGGAAAACTGTAGCAGAAAGAGATTCTTCATTATCTGAAAAAGAAGCACAACTTAATGAAAATAATAAATTATTAGGTGCTACTGATGTTACAGGTGATGGAGTAGTTATAGTTTTAGCAGATAATAACGGAATTGTAAATGACTCTACTGTAGTCGCAACAGATGTTTCAGAATATGTTTTACATTATATAGATTTAATCCAAGTTGTAAATGCATTAAAAAATGCGGGAGCTGAAGCGATTTCGATAAATGACCAAAGAATAGTATCTACTACTGCTATAGTTTGCATAGGAAATGTAATTAGTATAAATGGAGAAAAAGTTGCAAATCCTTTTGAAATAAAAGCTATAGGAGATCAAGAAAAGCTTTACGGTGGTGTAACTATGTTAGGTGGATATGTAGGAATATTAGAAAAATATGGACTCGTTAAAAGTGTAGAAAAACAAGAAAACATACAAATACCTAAATATATGGGAACTTACACAATGGAATATATGAAAGAAGTGGAAGAATAAAATAATATATAATTTATGGATAGTAATTAAAAGTATTTAAAGTCGTGATATATAGCTATTTGCAAGTCAAGACCCGGATTGTGTCGCCATAGCTATGTTTTGACTAAAAATAGCTATATATCACGACAAGTAATATTATTATAAGAAGGAAGTGAGCTAATAAGTGAAAAATGTTAAAAAAAATAAAATTGTAGTAAGCGTTATAATAGGACTAATGTGTTTTATATTAGTATTTACAATGTTTATACAATTTAATACTATAGAGCAAACTGATTTAGCCAATATAGCTACAATGCGTGAAACTGAACTTAGAGAGGAGTTGGCTAAATGGAATACAAGATATGAAGAATTGTATGCAAGGTATCAAGAAGATGAAGTGAAAAAACAAGAGTATCAAAATAGTTTAGGAACAGATACTGAAGCAAGTGATTTATTAGAAAATGAATTAAATGAAACTAATATATTATTAGGTTTAACAGATGTAACAGGTCCGGGAATTATAGTTACATTAAGTAATAATTCAAATAAAAATATTGATGCTTACGATTTATTAGAATTAGTAAATGAATTAAGGTTGGCAGGAGCCGAAGCTATTTCTATAAATGACGAAAGAATTATAGCAATGTCAGATATAGTTGATATAAATTATTCATTTATAGTTGTAAACGGTAACAGAATATCTTCTCCTTATGTTGTGAAAGCTATAGGAAATCAAACTTATTTAGAGAGCGGTTTAACTGCAAAAGAATATGGATATATGGATAATATAATTAAAGGAAATGGAAAAACTGCAACATTAGAAAGAGCAGATAATATAGAAATACCTAAATTTACAGGTAAATTAGAAATGAATTATGCAAATTAAAAGTTTATATAATTTGGCGAAATAATTCTTAAATAAAAATAAGAGTTATTCGAATTAAAATAGGAAAGGAATGAAGAGAGAATGATTTTTTTTGCTATAATATTAGGATGTTTATTAGGAATTATTTTTGGAATTAATGCACCTATTATTCCATATTCTTATTCAGGTTATTTAGCAATAGCTATAGTTGCTGCAATAGATTCAGTTTTTGGAGGTATTACATCTGTTTTAAAGAAAAATTTTGATTTAAAAATATTCGTATCAGGATTTTTTGGGAATGCAATATTATCAATTTTATTAACATATTTAGGACAAAAATTGAATGTAGATATTTATTTGGCAGCAATTATTGTTTTTGTTGGTAGAATGTTTACAAATCTTGCAATAATAAGAAGATATTATATAGAAAAATGGAATGAAAAGTCTAAAAAACAAGAAAAATAGCGGCTGTAACAATGATGTAACAATATTACAAATTTATTACAAAAATATTACAAAATTGTTACAAAAAATATTGACTTTTTATAAAAAATATATTATTATAATAGCATCAAAAAAAAGAATAGGGGGTTAGTAGTTTTGGCAATAGGAGATATCATTGTTGGTATAGATATCGGTACCTCTAAAGTTGCCACTGTAGTAGGTGAAGTTAACAATTTTAATCAAATAGAAGTAATTGGAAATTCAGAAGTTAAATGCAGCGGTATTCAAAAAGGACAGATTATAGATGAAGAACAAATAGTAAATGCAATAAAACAAAATATTGGAGAAATTGAAGAATTAGCAAATATAAAAATAAATTCAGCCTATACCACAATACCAGGGAAATATGTAACAATTATACAAAATAGTGTTTTTAAAGAAACGAGAGATAAATATGCAGGTATATCATTAAAAGATGTTACAAATTCCATAATGCAAGTACGAGATATCGAGATACCAGAAGATGAGGTATTAATAGATATAGTACCTAATAAGTTTATTTTAGAAGATGGCAGTGTTATGGAAGATCCTATTGGAAGATTAAGCGCAAGTTTTACATTAAATGCTCAATTAATTTTGGCAAAAAAAGACTATGTAAAAAAATTAACCTCAATATTTAGAAAAGTTGGAATTGAGATTGATGGCATAGTACCAAATACATTAGTTGAACGTAATTTAGTTTTAGATAATAATGAATTAAATGATAATATAATGTTGTTAGATATAGGAGCAGGAAATACAGATATAGGTGTATTTGAAGGTTCAACATTTATTTATACAAATACAATTCCATTAGGTGGCAATAATATTACAAATGACATAGCATACGTATTACAAATATCTATAGAAGAAGCAGAAAGACTAAAGAGACAATATGGACTAGCATTAAAATCATACATAAATAATGATAATGAAATAATGTTAAATTCAGTTAGAGAAGAGAAACAAAATAAAGTTATAAAAAGTTCTGAGCTAATAGAGATTATAGAAGCTAGAATAGAAGAAATATTTTCTTTAGTAAATAAAGATATTACAAATGTAGGATTAAAATCAAAGATTAATAATATTGTTTTAACAGGACAAGGAATAACAAATATAAGTAAAAGTGATGTTGCTGGTAAGATAAATTTAAATATTCCTGTAAAAATGTCTACAGGAAGATTGGTAAGTACAGTAAAACCAGTATATAGAACTGCATATTCTTTAGTAAGATATATAGCAGCGCGACCTTTTGCAAAAACTGTTTCAAGCAATATTGATGAAAAATTAGAAGATAATTTTTTCAAAAATATTTTAGAAAAAATAAAAGAATTTTTTTATTCGTAATATAAATAAAAGAAATTTAAGGAGGATTATTAAATGCTAGAATATGATGAAAATATATCATCTGGAATGACAGATGGTACAGCTGTAATAAAAGTTATTGGTGTAGGTGGTGCTGGAAATAATGCAGTAAACAGAATGATAGATTCTGAAATAAAAAATGTGGAGTTTATAGTTGTTAATACAGATAGACAAGTATTACAACGTTCAAAAGCATCAACAAGAATACAAATTGGTGAGAAGTTAACTAGAGGCTTAGGAGCTGGAGCTAATCCTGACATTGGAGCACAAGCTGCAGAAGAAAGCAAGGCAGAAATAGCAGAAGTATTAAGAGGAGCAGATATGGTATTTGTTACTGCTGGAATGGGTGGTGGAACAGGTACTGGTGCTGCACCAATAGTAGCACAAGCCGCAAAGGAAATGGGAATATTAACAATAGGAGTTGTTACAAAACCATTTACATTTGAAGGTAAGAAAAGATTAGCACAAGCAGAACGTGGAATAGAAAGTCTAAAAGGTAAAGTAGATACATTAGTTGTAATACCAAATGATAAATTATTACAAGTAATAGATAGAAAAACTTCAATGGTAGAAGCATTTAGAATGGCAGACGATATTTTAAGACAAGGTGTACAAGGCATATCAGACTTAATTTTAATACCTGGAGAAGTTAACTTAGACTTTGCTGACGTTAAAACAATTATGCAAAATAAAGGTATGGCACATATGGGTATTGGTATGGCAACAGGTGAAAATAGAGCAGAAGATGCAGCAAAACAAGCAATACAAAGTCCATTACTTGAAACATCTATAGAAGGAGCTAAAGCAGTAATTATAAATATTACTGGTAATGCAGAAGTAGGATTACATGAAGTAAATACAGCAGCAGAATTAATTCAACGCAGTGCAGATCCAGAAGCTAATATTATATTTGGTACAGTTATAGATGATACACTAGAAGATGAAATAATTATAACTGTAATAGCAACAGGCTTCGAGGGAGATAACAATGCAACTTCTGGATTAAATACAGAAGGAATAGTAAATAGACCTTGGAAAGAAAGAAGCTCTATGGGAAGCTTCCAAGTACCAGCAGAAAGTACAAGTAATCCAAACGACTTAGACATTCCATCTTTCTTGAGAAATAAAAAAATGAAATAATATATATGAAAATAACGGTAAATTCTATAAACCGTTTGAAAATACTAGGATTTAAAAATGTTTTTAAAAAAATTAAAAATTGGAAATGTAGAATTAGATAATAATATAATATTAGCGCCTATGGCAGGCGTAACAGACCGACCTTTTAGGATAATTGCTAAAGAATATGGTGTAGGTTTAGTTGTAACAGAAATGATAAGTAGTAAAGCTATTTTTTATGATGATAAAAAAACAAAGAAAATGCTAAATATGAAAGATGAAAAAAGACCTATTTCCGTTCAAATTTTTGGAAATGATTTAGATGCTATAAAAGTAGCTGTAGAGTATATTAATAATTTTGCAGATATTATTGATATAAATATGGGATGTCCTGCACCTAAAATTGTTAAAAACGGAGATGGTAGCGCACTTTTAAAAGATTTAACACTTGCAGAAAAAATTATTAAAACAGCTGTTGAATATTCTAATGTGCCTATCACAGTAAAATTTAGAAAAGGATGGGATAATAAGAGTATAGTGGCTACAGAATTTGCAGAAATGGCAGAAAAAGCAGGTGCGAAAATGCTTACTATACACGGTAGAGCAAGAGAAGAATATTATTCACGGAAATGTGGATTTAGATATTATAAAAGATGTTAAAAAATCTGTTAATATCCCTGTTATCGGTAATGGCGATATAAAAACTGTAGAAGATGCTAAAAAAATGTTTGAATACACAAATGTAGATGGAATAATGATAGGTAGAGCTACTATAGGTAACCCATGGTTTATTAAAAATGTTATAGATTTTTTGAAAGATGAAGATACTTATATACAGCCAGAAATTTCAAACGAAGAAAAACTTGCTGTGATTTTGAAGCATTTAAATCTATTAATAGAAGAAAAAGGTGAAATTGTGGCAGTAAAAGAAATGAGAAAACATATTGCTCATTATGTTAAAAACATGCCTAATGCTACTTCTATTCGTGAAAAGGTAAATTCTATTGAAGATAGAGAGACTTTAGAAAAGACTTTAAGAAATAGTTTAATTACATTAAACTAATAAAAGAATATTATATATGTATTTTAAATTAAAAGACATATATAATATTCTTTAAAAAATTTAATTTTTATTTTTGAAAAATGACACAAGTGTTTAAACTACCCGGTCTTTTTCATTATATCTTTCTTCATTTTTTCTATTATCTTTTTTTCAAGTCGTGATATGTAACTTTGCGATATACCGCAACATATCGGCGACTTCTTTTTGCGTTTTTTCTTTTTGATTTGTATTAATTCCAAATCTTAATTCCATCAAGTATTTTTCCCTACTACTTAATTTACTCATGGCAACTCTTAATAACTTCAAATCGACTTCATCCTCTAATCTTCTCGATGTAACATCTGGCTCTGTCCCTAACAAGTCCGACAATAAAAGTTCGTTTCCATCGCCATCTTGATTAAGTGGCTCATCTATAGATACTTCTGTTTTTATTTTATTACTTTTTCTTAAAAACATTAATATTTCATTTTCTATACATCTCGAAGCATATGTAGCTAATTTTATATTTTTACCAACATTAAATGTATTTATTGCCTTCATTAATCCTATCGTTCCAATAGATATTAAATCTTCGATACCAACGCCTGTATTTTCAAATTTTTTAGCAATATATACAACTAATCTTAAATTTCTTTCCACCAATATTTTTCTCTTTTCTTCGCATCCCGCTTCTATTTCCTCTAAAATTTTATTTTCTTCCTCTTGAGAAAGTGGTGGAGGCAATGTTTGCGCTCCAGCTATGTAAAAAATAGATGAATCTATTAATCTTAATTGGTACCTAACCTCGTCCTCTTCCTCAAAAAATTTTTTATGCAAATTCTTTAAAGTATTTTTTATAACTTCTAAAATATCCATAACACATTCCTCCATTACATATAAATTATATTTACTCACAAAGCAAATTTATTTTTCTAATAAATCTGCACCTATAATTGCATTATAAATACCGCTCTTTTGATAACTTTTTATTATACATACCTATTATTATATTTTCAATTTTTTCATGTTCATACTCACCATTTTCAATTACTTTCAAATAATCAGCTTTAATACCTAATAATAAACCGTTTTCTTTTCCCAAAGAATTAAAAGGAATCACTCTAAACTTATTTAAAAATTTACTTATTTCCGCTCTCTTCTCTTCATCTTCTATATCATTTACATTTAAAACATCTGTATTACCTACAATAATGTTATCAATATTTTTTAATATTTCGTCAGGCACTAATTGAAATAAATATGTAGTTTCAACAACTATTACTGGCACACCAGTAATAGGTTCTTTTAAAAAATTACCACTATCTATTAATGCTTTTACAAGCCTTTTATTTCCCTCAATAGAAATTTCTACCTCACATATTTTTTTCTTTTTGCTATATCTATTTTTTATAATGCTATAAAATATAGATATTAAAATAAATCCTACTACACCACCAAATAAAACTATCTTTATCGGATATGTACCTATGTAAACGCCATTTTTCATTAATATGTTCTCTGGCTTTATAAAATATAGCAATGCTAATGCAACACCACCAAATGTAAATGATACTACGTAAAATACTAATACCGCTTTAAGTAAACTTTTAAAACTTTTTGTATCTGCTGAAATATACACTATAATTACAGATATTAAAATTTTCAAAAAAATAGTATTATATATTTCAAAAACTTTTGTAACACTTAAAACAGCATAAATTGCCCCTATTAGGCTACCTAATAAAATTCTAATCGGCTTATTATTTAGTTTTAGTAATAATACTGTTGCATAAATTATTATATAATTCATACATATATTTTCTAAAAAAACAATATCTAAATATACAGTCATTTTTATTAAAATAAAAAAGTTTAAAGGGTATTAAAGGAGGTTACCAATTTAACTTTTTTATTTTTTCCTCCTTCCTCTTTACTATACCACTTTTCTATTTAAAAATTTGTCTCTTTTTAGGGGCGAAAAAAAGAAATAATCTAAATTTTTAGATTATTTCTTTAAATATACTCTTTTTTATTAATATATATTACAATTTTCCACAAATTATTCAGAAAATTATAACATTTGTTTTACAATTCCTAGTTAAATATTTAAAGTCGATATATATTTTTTTCAAATTAAAGCTATAAAATTAAAAAAATTGGTAATACTACTATTATAAAATTTAATATTAAAATATTAAAACAAAAAAACAATTTGTACATATAATATAATGTAATAATATTTTAAATATTAAATGCAAAAAATAATAGGAGTGAAATTTATGGTAATAAAAAGAGGAGATATGTTTTATGCTGATTTAAGTCCTGTTGTAGGTTCAGAGCAAGGAGGTATACGACCAGTATTAATAATTCAAAATGATACGGGAAATAAATATAGTCCAACAGTAATTGCAGCAGCTATTACATCTCAAACTGGGAAAACAAAATTACCAACACATATAGAAATAGGAGCAGAAGATGTAGGATTAAAATCTAATTCTATAGTATTAACAGAACAAATAAGAACAATAGATAAATCAAGATTAAAAGAAAAAATAGGTCATATTGAAGACGATACAGTTATGCAAAAAATTAATAATGCATTAGGTGTAAGCTTTGGATTAGGAGAATAAGAAGAATTAAAATATATCAAAATAGACGAGCTAAAAAATAGCTCGCCTATTTTAAATTTGCGTTAAATTTTTAAATGTTTTATAACATTAATTTCATTATATAAGTTATCGATTTTTTCATGCCTTACCTTATAAGCATTTCTATAATCATTTAAAATGTTATTAAAATTTTCTACAGTTTCTCCAGTGCTTAGTAGCGCTTTTATATTTTCGCCATAATATATTTTATCTTTTTCAGTCATACTTATTTTATATTTATCATAATTTTCTTTAACATTTTCTAATCTTTTTATTTGTTGCTCTAAATATACTATATATTCCTTTACGCAATCGATTTCGTATTCAATGTCAGATATAACAATTTTAAATAGTTGGGCGAGAATTTTTTTATTAATTTTTCCGTACTTTTTGCGGATTTTTACTAATTTTTTATCTAAATGTTCTTCAGGTTTAGCAGGAACAGGGGTTGCATTCTCGATCAATATTTTTAAAGTATCTGAAATACCAACGTGAGATTTATATTGTCTTTTATTTACAATAGCATCATACTCATCAGCTACTCTAATTATTTGACCTTCCAAAGGAATTTCGTTTATAGTTACTCCATGAGGGTACCCAGTACCATTTAAAGCTTCATGATGGTATAAAGGACCGTTTGCATATGGCTGTAAAAGAGGATCCGCCATACAAATATTATAACCTCTAATAGCATGAGTTTTCATAATTTCATATTCCTCATTAGTTAATTTACCTTTTTTTTGTAAAATTTCGTGAGGAATAAACATTTTCCCAATATCATGCAAGTATGCGCAAGTCGTACAGTATACAGTAAAAGTAGGATTAAGTTTAAGATGTTCGCATAATCTACAAGTAATATTTGCAACACTCTCACTATGTTTCCTTGTAAAAACATCTAAAGTATCTAATCTACTTAATTGGTATCTCATAGTTTCATTTAAATTGTATGATTTTAAACTAGTTTTGTTATAAAAATCAAACGTTTCATTCATATAAAAAATCTCTCCTATATATTGATAAAATATAGTATATAACAAATTTGATAAAAAGTCTATAAAATTTTTAAAAAATCTAAATGTTTAATGTAATGAACTCTTGATATTTTCACACAAATGTAGTAAAATAAATCTGAAAATACATCAAGAAAAAAAGTAGATAACATGTTTTAGCATAATCTACAACAAAAGGAGTGAATTTTGATGAAATTAAAAAGTTCAATTATAAAAGAATACTTAAATTCTCAAAATATAGAAGAAGATAATTTACCAGAAAAATTTGAATTAACTATAGATGCAAAAAACGTTATGAATAGATATTACAAAGAAGAAGTATCTAAAATACAAGAAGATTTAATTGCTCTATTAGAAAATAATATGTATTCCTTAACATTAAGAAATATAAAACTAGATGAATCTAAAACTATGGAATTTATAATGCAAAAAATAGGAGAAAACGTAAAGAACTTTAAAATAGAAAATTCATATATAGGAAATTTAGATTCATATATAAGTACAATTTCTGAAAAAATAGGAAAAAACTATTCATTATCTGAAAAACAACATATACAAAATTTTGAGTATAATAAAGATAATGAAATGCTTGTAATATCGGCAGAAAATTTAGATATTTTATCAGAAATAAATAGATACAAAAAAGCTAGAATGTTAAAAATAAAAGTATATTCAAAAGCAGAATTATCTAACATAACAAAATATATAGATTCAATTAGAGAATTAAAACTATCAAATGTTATTTTAGTAGATAAGAGTGAAGAAAAAATATCTGAAATCTATAATTATGAAAATTATATAAACGGTAAAATAATAATTTTTCAAAGTGACTTAATAAAGGAAAGTTTAGGATTTGACAAACTTCCTACTAAAAAAGTAAATAGAACAATGTATAAATTTAAAATTGATGGAAGCAAAGTAGAAGGTGAACCTGTATACGTTTTAGAAGGAAAGCAATTAGAATTATTTAAAAAAGATATGCAAGAAATTACTAAATATATAAACATAGCTAGAATTGAATATAAAAATCTAGTTGTACCGGATACTTGCGAAATAAAAGAAATATTAAGCGAAGCAGAAAGTAAGTCTTTTAATATTAAAGAAGAGGAAATAGAAGACGAAAATACATTTGAAGTAAAAAGAAGTTTCTTTAGTATCATAATAGAAAAAATATGTAAATTATTTAATATAAATCTAGGTGCTAATAAGGAACAAAAGAAATTCCCACTTTAATACCGAAAGCTATATATCACTATTTTGTAAAGTACTTAATGAGCTGTTACAAATTTCGGAACAATTCAGCATGTATTTAAATAAAAGCTTGATATCTAGCTATTTGCAAGTCAAGACCCGGATTGTTGCGCTTAAGCTATGTTTTGACTAAAAATAGCTATATATCAAGCTTTTAGCAAGTATTTCCTAAGTTGTTACCAAATTTCTATGCAAAAAATAATTTTTCTATTGACAAATTACATCAAAATGTAATATAATAAGGAATAGTTAGGGAAAAGGAAATTTTAGGAAACCCCAAATAATCCCAAACACGTTTTCAAACTTGGAAGGAGGGGAAATATATGTCAGAAGTAAAAGTTAATAATGGAAATATAGAGGAAGCTTTAAAACGCTTTAAAAGACAATGCGCTAGAAATGGAGTTTTACAAGAAGTACGTAAAAGAGAGCATTATGAGAAGCCAAGTGTGAAAAGAAAGAAAAAATCAGAGGCGGCTAGAAAAAGAAAGTTTTAATTTATACATAAAGTAAAAAGTGGGGAATTTTTCCCCATTTTTTTATTTTTTTCATAATATATAAAAAATTGGAAATAATAAAAGAGAATAAGTGAAAGTTGAAAAGAGTTGTAACTCTTTTCTAACTAAATTATTGTTTTAACAAAGAAAGGAATGATATTAATTATGGAATATAAAAATAAGGAGATAAAAAAAGGTATAAAAATACATTATATAAAAACAGATTTATTTAAAACAGATTTAATCTCTATATTTATAACAAGAAAATTAAACAGAGACACTGTAACTAAAAATACATTAATACCAGCTGTATTAACAAGTGGAACAAAAACAATGCCTACACAAGAAGCCATAAATAAAGAAATGGAAAATTTGTATGGTGCAGAAATGGATTGTGGTGTAGAAAAAACTGGAGATAATCAAGTATTAAAATTCTATATAGAATCAATAAATAATAAGTATGTTTTAACAAATGAAAATTTAATAGAAGCGGTTATTAATAAATTATTAGAAATAGTATTTGAGCCAGTATTAGAGAATGGAATTTTTAAATCTGATTACGTTGAAAAAGAAAAAGTAAAAGTTAAACAATTAATAGAAGGTAAAATAGATAATAAAGATAAGTATGCTATGGATAGAATGATAGAAGAAATGTATAAAGGCGAGTTATATGGCTTATACAAATACGGATATGTAGAAGATGTTGAAAAAATAAATGCGGAAGATTTATATAAAACATATTTAGACTTAATTGAAAATTCAAAAATAGATATAATAATATCAGGTGATTTTCATCAAGAATCAGTTGAAAATATAATAGTAAATAATGAGAATATAAAAAAATTAAAAGATAGAAATCCTGATTATGTTGTAAATAATGAAACTACAGAGCATAAGGAAGCAAAGGAAGAAAAGACAGTAGAAGAATCTTTAAATGTAGCACAAGGTAAATTAGTACTTGGCTTAGATGTGTTAGATAATAGTGACGATGTTAAATATATTTTAGGTGTATATAATACAATTTTAGGTGGAAGTGCAACATCAAAATTATTCCAAAATGTAAGAGAAAAAGAAAGTTTGGCATATTCAATAGGAAGTAGATATTTAAAACAAAAAAATAATATAATTGTAAAAGCTGGTATAGAAATTGAAAATTACGAAAAAGCTTTAAAATTAATAAAAAACGAAATAGAAGATATGAAAAAAGGAAATTTTGATGAAGAAGATGTTGAGCAAGCAAAACAATTTATAACTTATGGAATAAATGCAATAATAGAAGACCAAGAAACAGGAGTAAATTATTATATAAGTCAAGAGCTTTCAGGAAGTATTGTAAGCCCTAAAGAATATAGCGAAAAAATAAGTAAAGTAAGTAAGGAAGATATTGTTAGAGTGGCTCAAAATATAAGAATTAATACAGTTTATTTCTTAAAAAATTAGTGGATAATAAAGGTTTATAGGTAACCTTTTAAAAGCTATAACAACTTAGCAGAAACTTAAATAAAAGCTTGATATATAACTATTTGCAAGTCAAGACCCGGATTGTACCGCTTTAGATATGGTTTGACTAAAAATAGTTATATATCAAGCCTCTAATAAATATCTTATGAGTTGTTAATAAAAACCTAAATATAATATGTAAGGAATTGAGAATAATGCAAATTATAGAAAATGATAAAATAAAAGAAAAATTGTATGTTAAGAAATTAGAAAATGGCTTAACAATGATGTTTATGCCTAAAAAAAATACAATGAAAAAATTTATAATATATGGAACTAATTATGGTTCTATAGATAATAAATTTGTAGTACCGGGTGAAAATAGAGAAGTAGAAGTTCCAAATGGTGTGGCACATTATTTAGAGCATAAATTATTTGAGCAAGAAAATGGGACAAATAGTTTAGATGTTTTAACTACCCTTGGGGTAAATGCAAATGCATATACAACAAATGACCATACTGCATATTTATTTGAAGCAACAGAAAATTTTTACGAAGCGTTAGACGAATTAATGGATTATGTACAACACCCATATTTCACAGATGAAAATGTAGAAAAAGAAAGAGGAATAATAGGGCAAGAAATAATGATGTATGACGATACACCAGAGTGGAAAGTGTATTTAAATACTTTAAGATGTATGTATAAAGATAACCCTATAAACATCGACATAACCGGAACTAAAGAAACAATCGCCCAAATAACAAAAGAAACATTATATGACTGCTATAATACTTTTTATCATCCTTCAAATATGGCTATAGTAGTATGTGGAGATTTTGAAGCGGAAGAGATTTTTAATGAAATTGAAAAACGTTTAATTAAAAATGTAAAAAATCAAGCAGAAATAAAAAGAATATATCCAAAAGAACAAAAAGAAATTGTTCAAGATTATATGGAAGAAAAAATGGAAGTAAGTATACCACTATTTACAATAGGAATAAAAGATGATGTAGAAGGATTATCTAGTAAAGAAATGATAAAAAGACATATATCAATACAAATATTATTAAGTCTTTTAATAGGAAAAAGTTCAAAATTATATAATAAATTATATGAAGAAAACTTATTACAATCTGCACCAGCTATGGATTATGAATTTTCTAAAAATTATGGATATATTTTAATACAAGGACAATCAAATAATCCACAAAAAGTTAAAGAAATGTTAATAACTGAAATGGAAAAATTTAAAAATGAGGGAATAAATGAAGAAGATTTCAATAGAATTAAAAAAATGTTATATGCAGATTACGTAAAAAGTTATAATAGTATAGATAATATAGCAACTGACTTAATTATGAACTTCTTTAAAGGAATAAGTAGTTTTGATTATATAGAAGAATTTAGTACATTAAGTTTACAAGATGTGGAGTATGTTTTAAAAGAAGTGTTTAATAAGGAAAAAATGGTGTTATCAGTGATTAATAAGAAATAATAAATAATTTAGTAAATGTTTTAAAAACTTGGTATATAGCTATTTTTAATCAAAACATAGCTAGAGCGTAACAATCCGGGTCTTGATTTGCAAATAGCTATATACCAAGCTTTTTAGAAAATATAATGAATATAAGATTATTTAGAGGTTTTTTGTGAATATTGTAGAGTTTCCATTATTTAATTTAGAAATAGAATTAGAAAGAGTTGCATTCTCACTATTTGGCATAGATGTATATTGGTATGCTATTTTAATTGTATTAGGTATGGTAATAGCATTGTTGTTGTGTAAAAGAGATTCTGGAAAGTATGGTGTAAAGTTTGAGACTATTTTAGATTTAAGTTTATATGTAATTCCTATTTCCATTGTATCGGCAAGGATATATTATGTTGTATTTAATTTAGAGCCATATATGGTAGATCCTTTAAAAATATTTGATTTTAGAAGCGGAGGATTAGCTATTTATGGTGGAATAATAGGTGCTGTTATAACAATAATAATATTTTGTAAAAAGAGAAAGATAAATTTTTTAGATATATTAGATTATGTAGCACCTTTTTTGCCATTAGCACAAGCAATAGGAAGATGGGGCAATTTTATAAATGTAGAAGCGTATGGAACGGAGACTAACCTACCTTGGAGAATGGGAATATTTGAAAATGGAATATATAAAGAAGTACATCCTACTTTTTTATATGAATCTATTGCCACATTTATAATATTTTTAATATTATATAATAGAAGAAATAAAAGAAAATTTAAGGGCGAAATTACGGCGTTATATTTAGTAATGTATTCATTTGTAAGATTTCTTATAGAAGGTTTAAGAACAGATAGTTTAATGTTCTTTAACTTTAGAATTTCACAAGTGCTATCCCTGTCGATTTTTGTCGTATTTTGTATAATTTTATTGAAAAAGTATAAAAAATATAAAAAAATGTAAAATGCTGTAACACGAAAGTTCAGAAAAATACTGTATTTCATTGACTTAGGTAAAAAAATATGGTATTTTATATATATAGGAATAGAAAAATGTAAATAAAAGGAGTGAGTTATATGTTAAACGAAAGAATTTGTGAATTAAGAGATGAATTAAATAAAAAAATAGAAGAAAATGCAGATTACGAAATTATTTATAACTTAAGTCTTGAATTAGATAAATTGATAGCGGAGTATTATAGAGAAATTGCATAAATGGAAATATTTAAAAATATATTTTAAAATAATAAGTTTTATGCTATAATAATTATAGTATTGTAAAGAGAGGTGGTAAGTATGCAACAAGTAACAAATATAAAAGAATTAGAAACAGCAGTAAACTTAAATGGTGAAATGGTAGTAAGTAAAAATAGTAGAAATAATATAGTTGTTATGAGTATGGAAGAGTATAAGAAAAAATTATTAAAAGATAAAATAGAAAGAAACTTGTTAAAAGCAGAAGATGATATTAAAAAGGGAAGAGTAAAAGAGGCAGAGGACGTTTTTAAGGAGTGGAATGAAAAATATGGAATATAAAGTAAGATTTACTGATAAGTGTTTAGACGATATTGAAGAAGCTTGTCAGTATATTGAAGAAAAACTAAAAGCCGAAAATGCAGCGAATAGACTTAGAATAAAAATAAAAGATAGTATTAAAGGATTATTCATTTCCCCAGAAATGTATGCAAAAATAGAAAAATTTGATAAAGTAAAAAGAGATTATAGAAGAATTCCTATTGATAATTATGTATTATTATATACAATTGATAAAGAAAATAAAATAGTGTATATAGCACATATGTATTATAGTGGAAGAAATTATTTAGAAGAATTAATTTAAAAAATAAGAAAAATCTAGTAAAAACACTAGATTTTTCTTGCTTTTAATGTAAAATTAGACGAAATTAAGCATTGACGAAAAAGTCTTTGGGGTATAAAATAGTCAAGTTGGCTATAAATTTTGAAAGGAGGATTTTTATATAATGGGATTAAAAGACAAGAAAAAAACTATGCTTGTTATTGTTATGTTAGTAGGTACATTTGTTGCAATTTTAAATCAAACTTTATTATCAGCAGCAATTTCAAAAATAATGATAGATTTCAACATAGATACAAATATAGCTCAATGGTTAACAACTATATTTATGTTGACAAATGCTGTTATGATACCTATTACTGCATATTTAATTAATAGATTTACAACTAGACAATTATATATTGCAGCTATGTCAATATTTACAGTAGGTACAGTAATTGCAGCGATTTCACCTAATTTTACAGTTTTACTTATAGCGAGAGTATTTCAAGCTGCAGGTGCAGGTATATTAATGCCTCTTACAATGAATACCTTAATAGATATTTTCCCTAAGGAAAGAAGAGGTAGCGTAATGGGAACAGTTGGTATAATAATTGCTTTTGCTCCGGCTATAGGTCCGACTCTTTCAGGAGTTATAACAGATGCATTTGGATGGCACACATTATTTTATTTAATAATACCTATTGCAATAATAGATATTATACTTGCATATTTCACTTTAATAAATGTTGGTGAAAAAGCAGATCATAAATTAGACGTTCCTTCTGTAATATTATCTACTTTAGGATTTTCACTATTATTATATGGATTCAGCGAGGCTGGTTCATTAGGATGGAGCAATATTATAGTATTAGGAAGCATATTAATAGGAATTATTATAGTATTATTATTCGTATTAAGACAATTAAAGTTAGAAACACCTTTATTAAACTTGAGGGTATTTAAAAATAAAGTGTTCGTATATTCATGTTTAGTATCTATGGTTGTATTCTCATCAATGATTGCAACAGAAATGTTATTACCAATATATATGCAAACAGGAAGAGAATTTTCAGCTATTGAATCTGGTTTATTACTATTACCAGGTGCGATTATAATGGGTATTATGAGCCCTATTACAGGAAGATTATTTGATAAATTTGGACCAAGGGTATTAGTACTTACAGGATTATCAATAATGGCAGTATCAACATTTGGACTAATGCAATTAGGAACAGATACATCAATAGTATATATCTGTATAATCTACGCAATCCGTATGTTTGGAGTTTCTATGGCGCTAATGCCAATAACAACTTGGGGATTAAATGCTATAGAAAATAAATCAATTCCGGACGCAACAGCATCAAATAACACTTTAAGACAAGTGGCAGGTTCTATCGGAACAGCGATATTCGTAACAATACAATCAAGTGCAACAAAAGCAGTAGCAGACCAAGGAACACAATTCGCATTAATACATGGTATAAATGTTTCATTTGTAGCATCAGCAGCAATATCAGTACTTGCAGTTTTAGTAGCAATGTTTGCATTTTATAGAACAAAAAACGAAAATAGTACAACTGCAGTTGCAAATCATGGTTAATAACCCTTACGGAAAATTAAATTTTGTTCAAAAATGATTTGACAAAATTATACAAATATGATAAAATAAAAGCGTTAATTTTTATTAACGCTTTATTTTAGTTATGGAGGTGAAATAAGAAGTGCCAACAATTAATCAATTAGTAAGAAAAGGTAGACAAACATCAGTAACAAAATCTACTGCACCAGCTCTACAAAAAGGATTAAACTCATTAAAAAAGAAAACAACAAACAATAGAGCACCACAAAAAAGAGGTGTGTGTACAGTAGTTAAAACAGTTACACCTAAAAAACCAAACTCAGCTATGAGAAAAGTTGCCAGAGTTAGACTTTCAAATGGATTTGAAGTTACATCATATATTCCAGGTGTAGGTCATAACTTACAAGAGCACAGCGTAGTTTTAATTAGAGGTGGTAGGGTAAAAGACTTACCAGGTGTTAGATACCATATAATTAGAGGTACATTAGATACAGCAGGTGTTAAAGATAGAAACCAAGCTCGTTCTAAATACGGTGCTAAAAAACCTAAAAAATAGAATTAGGTAAATAAGTAAAATTGTAGTGCAAAAAAATTATATAACTAAAATATAGCAAAAATAATTTAGAAAATATATTTTATGTACTATGCGGGAAATTAATTAAAATTTCCAGAGTAACGGTGTTTAATAAACACAATATGGGGAATACCCTAAATTTAAAAAAGGAGTGAAGAATAGTGCCTAGAAAAGGATATATAGCAAAAAGAGATGTTTTACCAGATCCAATATATAACAGCAAAATTGTTACAAAATTAGTAAACAATGTAATGTTAGATGGTAAAAAATCAATAGCTCAAAAAATTGTTTATGATGCATTCGAAATAATTCAAGAAAAACAACAAACATCACCATTAGAAGTTTTTGAAAATGCTTTAAATAATGTAATGCCAGTTCTTGAAGTAAAAGCTAGAAGAGTTGGTGGAGCAACATATCAAGTTCCAATGGAAATAAGACCAGAAAGAAGACAAACTTTAGGTTTAAGATGGTTAGTTATATATGCTAGAAAAAGAAGCGAAAAAACAATGGCTCAAAAACTAGCAGCAGAAATTATAGATGCAGTTAACAACAATGGTGGAGCATTTAAGAAAAAAGAAGATATGCATAGAATGGCAGAAGCTAACAAAGCCTTTGCACATTACAAATGGTAAAAGGAGGATAATTTTAAATGGCAGAAAGAAAATGTTCATTAGAAATGACAAGAAATATAGGTATAATGGCTCATATAGATGCTGGAAAAACTACTACTACAGAGAGAATCTTGTTTTATACAGGTAGAACACATAAAATAGGAGAAACTCATGAAGGCGCAGCCACTATGGACTGGATGGCTCAAGAGCAAGAAAGAGGAATCACAATAACATCAGCAGCAACAACTTGTAATTGGTTAGGTCACAGAATAAACATAATAGATACACCAGGACACGTTGATTTTACTGTTGAAGTTGAACGTTCTTTAAGAGTCCTTGATGGTTCAGTAACAGTTTTCTGTGCTAAAGGTGGAGTTCAACCACAATCTGAGACAGTATGGAGACAAGCAAATAAATATAAAGTACCAAGAATGGCATATGTAAATAAAATGGATATAACAGGTGCAGACTTTTACGGTTGCGTAAAACAAATGCATGAGAGATTAGAAGCAAATGCTGTTCCAATTCAATTACCAATTGGTGCTGAAGACACATTTAAAGGAATAGTGGATCTAATAAAAATGAGAGCATTTATTCATAAAGATGACTTAGGTAAAGTTATCGAAGAAACAGATATTCCTGAAGATATGAAAGAATTAGCAAATGAATATAGAGGAAAATTATTAGAAGCTGTAGCAGAACAAGATGATGAATTAATGATGAAATATTTAGACGGTGGAGAATTAACAGAGCAAGAAATTCATGCAGCCTTAAGAAAAGGAACTATAGCTAATGAAATTGTTCCAGTATGTTGCGGTTCTTCATATAAAAACAAAGGTGTACAAGAATTATTAGATGCAATAGTTGCATATATGCCATCACCATTAGATATACCAGATATTAAAGGTGTGGATAAAGAAGGAAATGAAGTAGTTAGAAAAACTTCAGATTCAGAACCATTTGCAGCATTAGCATTTAAAATAGCTACAGACCCATTTGTTGGTAAATTATGTTTCTTTAGAGTATACTCAGGAACATTAGAATCAGGTTCTACAGTATTAAATGCTAATAAAGATAAAAAAGAAAGAATTGGTAGAATTCTTCAAATGCATGCTAACCATAGAGAAGATATAGAAAAAGTATTTGCAGGAGATATAGCTGCAGCAGTAGGATTAAAAGAAGTAACAACTGGTGATACATTATGCGATATTAATAATCCAGTTATATTAGAATCTATGGAATTCCCAGAGCCAGTTATAGACATAGCTATTGAGCCAAAAGATAAAGTAGCTCAAGAAAAAATGGGAATAGCTTTAGCAAAATTAGCTGAAGAAGATCCAACATTCAAAGTGTATACTAACCACGATACAGGTCAAACTGTTATTGCAGGTATGGGAGAATTACACTTAGATATAATAGTAGATAGATTAAAAAGAGAATTTAAAGTTGAATGTAATGTAGGAAAACCACAAGTTGCATATAAAGAAACAATTAGAAACTCAGTAAGAGTAGAAGGTAAATTTATACGTCAATCTGGTGGTAAAGGACAATACGGTCACGTATGGCTAGAACTTGAGCCATTAGAGCCAGGTACAGGAATTCAATTTGAAAGCAAAATTGTAGGTGGAGCAGTTCCAAAAGAATATGTAAAACCTATAGAAACAGGTATAAGAGAAGCAGCAGAAAGTGGAGTTTTGGCTGGATATCCAGTTATAGACTTTAAAGCTACATTAGTAGATGGATCTTACCACGAAGTAGACTCTTCAGAAGCAGCGTTCAAAATAGCAGCTTCTATGGCATTCAAAGAAGGATGTAGAAAAGCAAAATCTGTAATATTAGAGCCAATAATGAAAGTTGAAATAACAGTTCCAGAAGAATATATGGGAGATGTTATAGGAGACATCAATTCAAGAAGAGGAAAAATGGAAGGTATGGAAGCAAAAGGCGGTTCTCAAATAATAAGAGGATTTATTCCATTATCTGAAATGTTTGGCTATGCTACAGACTTACGTTCTAAAACACAAGGTAGAGGAACATACTCTATGGAACCTAGTCACTATGAAGAAGTTCCAAAATCAATTTTGGAGAATATTGTGGCTTCTAGAGGTAAGAAAGAAGAATAATTTAACATAAAAAATAATTATTTATTAAAAAAATTTAAAAAAGTCTTGATTTTTCCCAAAAAATAGTATAAAATAGTGTGGAAAAATAAAGAAAGATTTTTAGTCATTAAAATTTAGTAAATAAAGATGAGATGTAAAACATCAAATACAAACATCTTTAAATTAAAAGGAGGATTTTTAAATGGCAAAAGCAAAATTTGAAAGAACAAAACCACATGTTAACATTGGTACAATAGGTCACGTTGACCATGGTAAAACAACAACAACAGCAGCTATTACTAAATATTTAGGATTATTAGGAAGAGCTCAATACACAGCTTATGATCAAATTGATGGTGCACCAGAAGAAAGAGAAAGAGGTATCACAATCAATACAGCTCACGTTGAGTATGAAACAGAAAAAAGACATTATGCACACGTTGACTGCCCAGGACACGCTGACTATGTAAAAAACATGATTACAGGTGCTGCACAAATGGATGGAGCTATATTAGTAGTTTCAGCAGCTGATGGCCCAATGCCACAAACAAGAGAACACATCTTATTAGCTAGACAAGTTGGTGTTAAATACATCGTTGTTTATTTAAATAAATGTGATATGGTTGATGATCCAGAATTATTAGAATTAGTTGAAATGGAAGTTAGAGAATTATTAACTCAATATGAATTCCCAGGAGACGAAATTCCAGTTATAAAAGGTTCATCTTTAGCAGTATTAGAATCAACATCTACAGATCCAAATGATCCTGTATATGCTCCAATTAAAGAATTAATGGATGCAGTTGATAGCTATATACCAACTCCAGAAAGACCAACAGATGGTGCATTCTTAATGCCAGTAGAAGACGTATTTACAATTACAGGTAGAGGAACAGTTGCTACAGGTAGAGTAGAAAGAGGAGTTATAAAAGTTAATGACGAAGTTGAAATCGTAGGATTATCAAAAGAAGCTAAGAAAACAGTTATTACAGGTGTAGAAATGTTCAGAAAATTATTAGACCAAGCAGAAGCTGGAGATAACATTGGTGTACTTTTAAGAGGTATCCAAAGAACAGAAATCGAAAGAGGTCAAGTAATTGCAAAACCAGGAACAATACACCCACATACAAAATTCAAAGCTGAAGTATATATCTTAACTAAAGAAGAGGGTGGAAGACATACACCATTCTTCAATGGATATAGACCACAATTCTACTTCAGAACAACAGACGTTACAGGTGTTATTGAATTACCAGCTGGAACAGAAATGGTAATGCCAGGAGACAACGTTACTATGGAAATCGAATTAATCACACCAATCGCAATAGAAAAAGGATTAAGATTCGCTATTCGTGAAGGTGGTAGAACAGTAGGTTCTGGTATCGTTGCAGATATAATTGAATAATTATAAGAAAAATAAAGGCTTTCGGGAATTATCTCGAAAGCTATTTTTTATTTTTTCCGAAATCTATTTTTTTCCAAAAATCATTTGCTTTTTTTCCCATTATATGATATTATTTTACGAGAAAATTAAAAGAAACAGGTGAAAAAAATGTTAGATATAAAAATACAAGAAAAAATCACAAACGTAGAAAATATGCTAAAAAGAGAACTAGAAAACATAAATAATTTAGAAAAATCTACAGAAGATAATAAAAAATATTTAATGGAATCGCTAGAAATAATGTCTAAAAATTTTAATGCTGAAAATATAATAGAAGAATCATGTATGTTACCTCAACTTTTTAAGACACTAAACGATTCTATTGATAAGGCTAATGCTAATATCACAATATTGAAAGATTTAGAAAATAGTATAAATTCAATATTATTCACAATATCTATGCAGTCTTCTAATGAAAATATAAATGAAGAAGATATAAGTAATCAGTTAAATTTATACAACTTAAAAAAGATGGAAAACAAAAATGAAATTTTAAATAATACGACATATGTAGAAAAATTTATAAATTCATCAAAGCCAATAATAAACAACTTTAAAGATAATGTTACTCCTTCTAAGGAAGATATTATTAAAGAATTTAAAGAAAAAAGGAAAGAAAATCAAGAAGGTGAAATTATTAATAATACCAATAAGGAAGATGATATACTATATAAGCCATATAAAATACAAGAAAATAATACATTATTAATATCAGAAAAGCAAGAAAAAATATTCTTGCCATATACTTTAAGTAATTTATCTAAATACACAGTAGATGAAGAAAAATCTTTAGAAGATATTGTAAGAGAAAACTTTATAATACCTTTACATACATTTAGAAATCCAACAATTTCTAGATTTAAGGAGACATATAACTTGGCTAGAAATAAAAGTAATTATTCGTTATTAAAAAGTTTTAATTTTGCTGTAGAAGTAATGTTTAAAAGAAACTTAAATCCAGCTATCATAGTGGCTTGTAAAAATGTAGATGAGCTAAAGGATTACTTAAATTGCTTAAAAGAACAAAAACTAGATTCATTCAAAGCGTTTAATATCAAGTATGAAATGAATCCAATGAAGATATAGAATTATCACAAAAGACACTTCAATTTATTATGTTGGAGTGCCTTTGTTTATAAATCAGCAAATGGTCTATTATAGTTTGAAAGTAAAAACTTTCATAACTATGTGTGCCTTTAGAAATTCAAGAAAGGACCGATTATAATATGAAAATAAAAGATGAGAGAGGAATAAGTTTAATATTAATCTTAATAATACTTGTAATAATATTATTAATTGTATTTGTCAGTTTAAGAATAGTTAATCCACAAGACGATAAACAAAATAAAAATGAAAGTAATACTCTAATAACAGTCGAAGAAAGTGACACTCCGCCTATTCCCGATGGATATTATTATGTAGGAGGTACTAAAGATACAGGTTTTGTTATTTCTGATAATATAGAAGATATGGATGCCACTAATTATACAGCTCAAGATAATTTAAAAGGAAATCAATGGGTTTGGATACCAGTAAATGATATAGATAGTATAATAGAAAAAAGAAAGAGTGAAAACAATTATTATGAACCAGGAATGGTAGTAGGTAGTGATGGAACGGCATTTGACTATACAGAATATGCGTTAGCTGGTTTCGATTCTTATGAAGATATGGAAAATGAAATAATGAATAGTTATCAAACAATGTTAGAAAGCGTAAGAAAATATAAAGGCTTTTATATAGGTAGATACGAACTTAGTGAAAACGGAGTAAAGAAAGGAAGTACGTTAACGCAAAAATTTTGGTATGAGCTATATAAAAATTGTAAAGAATTAGACGATGATAACGATTCTGTAATGACTATAATGATATGGAGTGCGCAGTGGGACGCAACGTGCGAATGGCTTAAAAGTTGTAACTATAATATAGAAGACTCTTCAACATGGGGAAATTATGCCAATAATACTGCTGAAGGTGCAGGTGAGTATAGAGAAACTGGATATAGTGAAGAATGGAAAGCTAATAATATATACGATTTCGCAGGTAATTATTGGGAATGGACACAAGAACCTTATAGAAATGTATATAGAATAACTAGAGGTGGACATTGGGAATTTACTGGTGATAGAAGCCCTGCAAATAGTTTTGATAGAACTTTGCCTACAAATGAAATTGCTGTAGTTACAACAACTAGAGCTACATTAATCATTATGCCGTAAAAATTAAATGTAATTGGATATTATAAAAAATACTAGAACTTAAAAGACTCTAGTATTTTTCCGTATATAATAAAATTTATAGTCTAAAGAATTATTAGTTAATATTTAATTTTGCTTTTAAAGCCTCTTGTAATACTTGTGAAAAATTAGTATTATTTTTTTCAGCAAGAGTATTTAGCCACATAGGAATTGTTAATGTTTTCTTTACAGCCGTGTTATTATATTTTTTTCTATATTCGTTTAAGTCTAAATATACTAAAGTTATAAATTCATTTTCTTTTAATTCAGTATTGTTATGTGGTGGCAATGAAGGTTTAGGTAATTCGTTGTCTGTTAAATCACATAAATACAAACCCATAGCATCTTGTGCCATTTCGTAAGCTTCATCGATAGTTTTCCCTTCTGTTGTACATCCTATTAAATCAATAAAATCAACAATATAACTATTATTTTCGGTATCATAAGTAAAAATTGCTGGATACATACATTTTTTCATTGATTTCCCCCCTAAATTAATATATGTATAAAATTAAAATTTATTTAAGCAGGACTATTTTAGTCCTGACCTTTTTAAAATCTTATTTGCCAGACCTTTTCTTAAATATCATACTACGTATTAACACGTGTGTCAACACCTTAACAATTATTTTTTTATATCTTTCAAATTATGTATAAAACCTATTGCAAATTTTTTGAATTTATAATGAAATTTAAAAAAATACATGATATAATGTTAATTGTTAAAAAATAAATAAATTTGGCAGACAGTGTCTGCCAAATTGCCTTGGTCTCATAATGTTTTATTGATAAGTAAAGTTAAAGATAAAGAAATAAGAAATAGGAAATGGATTTGCATTTGTCGGAAATCAATATAAGATAACGGTAAGTGATATAGATTATTTCATAGATTTATTATTTTATCATTTAGAATTAAGATGTTATGTTGTAGTGGAATTAAAAGCAAGAAAATTTAAACCTACTGATGCAGGGCAGTTGAATTTTTATTTATCAGCGATAGATGATATCCTTAGAAAAGAAGGAGATAATCCAACAATTGGGATATTACTATGTAAAGAAAAAGACAAACTAACAGCAGAATATGCTTTAAAAGATATAAATAAACCTGTTGGCGTAAGTGAATATAAACTTTTACAAGATATACCAGAATATTTGCAATCACAATTACCAAAAGCAGAAGAAATTGAATTGCATATTAAAGATATTGAAGAAATAGAAAAACAGCAAGATAATGAAGAATAATATATCTTTTAATTTATGCTTAAAACCTCTTGCAAATTTTAGAAAATCGTATTAAAATATATATACAAAAATTTAAAAATAATATGGGAAAGGAGCGTATGATTTCAAGATCATACGGAATTTATTATGAAAATTTTGTTAGATGCTATGGGTGGAGATAATGCACCAGAAGCAACAATAAAAGGTGCTGTAAGAGCTGCAAAAGAAATTGAATCAGAAGTTATAATGATAGGACAAGAAAAAGTAATAATGGAAAAAATAAAAGAAATATATAATGTAGAGAAACTTTCAGATTTAGCGCCAAATTTGAAAATAAAAAATGCTACAGAAGTTATAGAAATGGAAGATATACCAACACAAGCAATTAAACATAAAAAAGATTCATCAATGGTAGTTGGATTTAATATGTTAAAAAATGGAGAAGGAGATGCTTTCGTATCAGCCGGAAATTCTGGAGCGTTACTAACAGGAGCGACTCTAATAGTAGGAAGGATAAAAGGTGTAGATAGACCAGCGCTAGCGCCAATGTTACCTTCATATAAAAAAGGTTTAATGTTAATTGACGCAGGTTCAAATACTAATTGTAAACCATTAAATTTATTACAATTTGCACAAATGGCTAATATTTATTTAAAAAATGCACTTCATATTGAAAAGCCAGTAATAGGCTTATTAAATATAGGAACAGAAGAAAACAAGGGTAATGATTTAATGAAAGAATCATATAAACTTTTAAAAGAAAATGCAGAAGCTTCAGATATGAACTTTGTAGGAAATGTAGAAGGAAGAGAAGCTTTTTTGGGTAAAATAGATGCTGTAGTAACAGATGGCTTTACTGGAAATATATTTTTAAAAACAATAGAAGGCTTTGGAAAACTAGTAAAATTAAGTTTAACAGAAAGTTTAAAGAAAAATATATTTAGCACTATAGCAGCAGTACCAGCGCTACCGGGTATTAAAAGATTTACTAAGACAATGGATTATAAACAATATGGAGGAGCGTTATTCTTAGGAGTAAAACAACCAGTAGTAAAAGCACATGGAAGCAGTGACGATTACTTATTTTACACAACTATAAAACAAGCAGAAAACTTCGCTAAAAATGGTGCCGTAGAAATGATGAAAAAAGAATTTGAAAAATTAAGAACAAAAACTGCAGAAACAGAAAAAATAACAAATACAGAAAGGAGATAATCATGAAAGTAATATTATTACAAGATGTAAAAGGAACAGGAAAAAAGAATCAATTAGTAAACGTAAGTGATGGATATGCGAGAAACTTTCTATTCACAAAAAAATTAGCAGTAGAAGCGACTGTAGATAACGTACAAAAATTAAAAGAATTCAACGCTTCTCAAGATTTAAAGAAACAAAGGGAGATAGAAAATGCTAAAGAATTAGCTAAAAAAATAGAAACAATTAAAATATCTGTAAAAGTAAAATCTGGAGATACAGGCAAAATATTTGGTGGAGTTACAAGTGCAAATATATCAGATGAGTTAAAAAAACAACATAATATAGATGTAGATAAGAAAAAAATTTTGTTAGAGGAACCTATAAAAATATTAGGCGCATACACAGTTAATATAAAATTATATGAAGGAATTAATGCAAAATTAAAAGTTAATGTTGGGAAAGAATAAAGATAAAGATTTAAAAATAATTATAATTCTTTTTCAACCAGTTTTGTGCTTTAGGAAGGAATGAATTTAGTATGGACAATATAAAATTACCACCACACGATATAGAAGCAGAGCAAGCAGTTTTAGGTAGTATGTTAACAGATAAAGATGCAGTTATAGCGGGTATTGAAATTTTAAAACCAGAAGATTTTTATAGAGAAGATAATAAAGCTATATATCAAGCGATATATAATTTATATAGAAAAGGCGAACCTATAGATGTAATAACTGTAAAGTCACAACTTATAGAAGAAGGAAATTTTGAAAAAGTGGGAGGGCTAGAATATTTAGCCCTTTTACCAGATAAAGTTCCTACAACTGCAAATGTTGAAATGTATATAAAAATAATAGAAGAAAAATCTATATTAAGAAATTTAATACAAACATCTAATCAACTTATAGAACTTGGATATTCTCAAAATGAAGAAGTTGATTATATAATGGATGAGGCTGAAAAAAGAATTTTCAATATAATGAAAAATCGTAATCAAAAAGGTTATACACCTATAAAAGACATCTTAATAGACAGTTTCCAACAAATAGAAAGAATGTATAATCAAAAAGATGCAATTAGTGGTATAAGAAGCGGTTTTATAGATTTAGATAGAAAAACATCAGGATTAAATAATTCAGATTTAATATTAGTAGCAGCAAGACCTGCTATGGGTAAATCTGCATTTGCTATAAATATTGCTACAAATGTTGCTATGAGAGCTAATGTTCCAGTAGTTATTTTTAACTTAGAAATGTCTAAAGAACAAGTTGCAAACAGAATTTTATGTAGTGAAGCAATGGTAGATAGCAACAAAATAAAAACAGGTCAAATGGAAGATTCAGACTGGGAAAAACTTGCTTCCACATTAGGACCTTTATCAGCTTCAGAAATTTATATAGATGATACACCGGGAATATCAATTATGGAAATTAGAGCAAAAGCTAGAAAATTAAAGTTAGAAAAAAATATAGGCTTAATAGTAATAGATTACTTACAATTAATACAAGGAACTGGAAAAAAAGGTGCAAGCCGTGAACAAGAAATTTCTGAAATCAGTAGAAGCTTAAAAATATTAGCTAAAGAATTAGATGTACCAGTAATTGCATTATCACAATTATCAAGAGCATCAGAACAAAGAAAAGACCACAGACCTATGCTTTCAGATTTAAGAGAATCTGGAGCTATTGAGCAAGACGCAGATATAGTTATGTTTATTTATAGAGATGACTACTATAACGAAGACTCACCTAAAAAGGGAGTAGCAGAAATCATATTGGCAAAACATAGAGGCGGCTCAATAGGTACAATAGAATTATTGTGGCTAGGCAATTATACAAAATTTGTAGACTTAGATAAAAGAGATATGTAAGATTTCAGTTGTTTAGATCATAATTCTTTTATTTTAAATATAAATTATTTAAAAGGAGCATTAATTTGGAAAAACTTGTACTAGATTATATAAAGAAGAATAACTTAATAGCCGAAAACGATAAGGTCCTAGTAGCAGTATCAGGGGGGCCTGATTCTATATGTTTACTAAATATTTTATATAATCTAAAATCCGACTTAAAAATTGAATTATTTGTAGCACATGTAAATCACTTAATAAGAAATGAGGCAAAAAGCGACGCAGAATTTGTAAAAGAATATTGCGAGAATAGAGGTATTAAGTTTTTTTATAAAGAATACAATATAAAAGAAAAGGCAAAAGTAGAGAAAATTAGCGTAGAAGAAGCGGGAAGAAATGCTAGATATGGATTTTTTGAGGAAATTGCTAAAGAATATAATATAAACAAAATAGCAATAGGGCATAATAAAAATGATTTAGCAGAAACTTTAATCATGAATATTATAAGGGGCACAGGAACGCAAGGATTAAAAGCAATTCTCAATAAAAATGGTATCTATATAAGACCATTATTAGATATTAGCAGAGAAAAAATCGAAGAATATTGTGAAAAAAATAATTTAAAACCTAGAATAGATTTAACGAATTTTGAGAATAATTATACTAGGAACAAAATAAGAAATATAGTAATTCCGTATTTAAAAGAAGAATTTAATCCTAACATTGTAGAAACATTAACAAGATTATCTAAAATAGCTATAGAAGAACAAGATTTTATTAATATGGAAGTTGAAAAATACTATAACGAAATTGTAATAAACGAAGAAGAAAATAGTATAAAAATTGAAGGAAAAAAATTCTCAAAATTACATATAGCTATAAAAAAACGAATAATTTTATATATAATAAATAAATTATTTGGAAATACTAAACAAATAGAAAAAAAGCATATAGAAGACATAATAAAATTAATAGATAATAATATAGGAAATAAATATTTAACACCTAACAAAAATTTAAAAATAAGTATAAGGAAAGGAATTGTGGTGTTTAATAAAACATATTAAAGTACTTATATATTAATATTTTGTAATCAAAGACCCAGATTGTGTCACAATAGCTATGTTTTGACTAAAAATAGCTATATATCAAGCTTTTAGGAAGTGTATTTTAAGTTGTTACACATAATTTGATTTTTTTGCAAAAAAACTTGAAAAACTAGTATAAATATGGTATAAAATATATGTAATTTATAATTAAAAATTTGGGAGGAAATTAATTTGAAAAGTGGAATAAAAACATTAGCAGTTTGGCTAATTTTAGGAGTTATTTTTATTGTACTCTTATCATCTGTAATGGATAATGTAGACAATAAAATGAAGTATTCAGAATTGATTGAGCAGATAGATGCTGGAGAGGTAAGGTCTATAGAAGTTTCAGCAAATGGTACAGAAGCAGTAGTAGAGTTCAACAATGATGAGCAATCAAAAACAGTAAACATACCAAGTGTAGATAGCCTTGTAGAGTATATTCAAGAACCTATGAGAGCAGGTACTATTGAATTTGAAGAAAAATCACAATCATTTTTAATAACATTATTAGGTTTATTATCACCATTAGGGTTGTTATTAATATTGTTATTATTCTTATTCTTATTTATGAATCCAGGACAAAGTGGAAACAAAACGATGTCATTTGGCAAGAGTAAGGCAAGAATGATGACACCTACAGAAAAAAATAAAGTAACATTTAAAGATGTTGCAGGTGTAGATGAAGAAAAAGCAGAGCTAGAAGAAATAGTAGAATTCTTAAGAAAACCGCAAAAATTTATAGATATGGGAGCTAGAATTCCAAAAGGAGTATTATTAGTAGGACCTCCGGGAACTGGTAAAACATTATTAGCAAAAGCAGTTGCTGGCGAAGCAAATGTTCCATTCTTCATTATAAGTGGTTCAGATTTTGTTGAAATGTTTGTTGGTGTTGGTGCTTCAAGAGTAAGAGACTTATTCGAACAAGCAAAAAGAAATGCACCATGTATCATATTCATAGATGAAATTGATGCAGTAGGACGCCAAAGAGGTGCAGGCCTCGGTGGAGGACATGACGAAAGAGAACAAACATTAAATCAATTATTAGTAGAAATGGATGGCTTTGGTACTAACGAGGGTGTTATAGTATTAGCAGCTACAAATAGACCAGACGTTTTAGATAAAGCATTATTAAGACCAGGTAGATTTGATAGACAAATATTAGTATCAGCTCCAGATGTAAAAGCAAGAGAGCAAATATTAGAAGTGCATGCTCGTAAAAAGAGGTTTGCAAATGATATAGATTTAAAAACTATTGCTAAAAACACATCAGGATTTTCAGGAGCAGACTTAGAGAATATTTTAAACGAAGCAGCTTTACTTGCAGCTCGTAGAAATAAATATGAAATTTCAATGGAAGAAATTGAAGATGCAATGATAAAAATACAAATGGGACCTGAAAAGAAAACAAGAGTTAGAAGCGAAAAAGAAAATAAATTAGTAGCATTCCATGAAGCAGGTCACGCAGTAGTAAGCAAATTCTTACCAACACAAGATGATGTACACCAAATATCTATAGTACCAAGAGGAATGGCTGGTGGATATACTATGTATAGACCAACAGAAGACAAAAACTTTATGTCTAAAACTGAAATGGAAGAAACAATAGTATCATTATTAGGTGGTAGAGTAGCAGAAAAATTAGTTTTAGATGATATATCTACAGGAGCAAGTAACGATATAGAGAGAGCAACTAAAATCGCTAGGGAAATGGTAACTAAGTACGGTATGAGTGAAAAATTAGGAACAATAAATTATGCTGCAGATAATGGCGAAGTATTTTTAGGTAGAGACTTTAATCGTCATAGTGATGTTAGCGAAAGAACAGCTTCAGAAATAGATTCAGAAGTAAAAAGAATAATAGACGAAGCATATAAAGCAGCAGAATATATATTGAACGCTCATTTAGATAAACTTCATGTTGTAGCTAATATATTAATGGAAAAAGAAAAAATAGATGGTGAAGAATTCGCTAAAATATTTGAAAACTAAAATTGTATAAAAAATAGATAAATTTAAAACTATAAGAATTCCTTTAATAACTTTATATAAAAGTAATATAAAGTTGTTTTGGGAATTTTTATTTTTTTATTTATTACACTATTTTTTTACGGAACTTTTTTATTAAAGTCGTGAGATATAGCTATTTGCAAGTCAAGACCCGGATTGTGTCACCCAAGCTATGTTTTGACTAAAAATAGCTATATCTCACGACACATTAATATAATAAATACGTAAAAAATATTTAGAAATCCTATGAATATTTTATTTGATAGTTTACTCAAAAAAATTTATATTTTAAAGCCATTATATTAGCAGTAATTATAATGTTAAGATTATTTTAAAAACCTCGAACTTCGTATTGCCGTAAGAAATTTTGACAAAAAATAAGATTAAATTTTGAAAAAACTTGAATTTTAAGGAAAAAATGAATATTAAAAAATGTAATAAAAAAATAATATTTCAATTTCACACCTTTAATTGTAAATTTCCGTATATTTATATTCATAATATTTGGAATGACTGTAAAATTTTGATATTGAAGATTATGAAAAAAAATGTTTAAATATAAGTAATTGCAATTATGGGAGGAAAAAATCTTATGAGAAAATGTAGAATCAAAAAATTTTATTTGTTTATAGCAATAATTATAAGCACTTTAATAATTTCAACAATTACATATGCAGATGAATTGATTTCTACTGTAAGGTATAGTATAAGCGAAGGGTATATAATGAGAATTAAAGCAGAAACAACAGTAGAAGAGTTTTTAAGCAGTATATCTAGCAATAATAATCAACCATTAAAAGTATATGACGGTACACGAGAAATGGAATCTACTGAATTTGTAAAAACAGAAGCAGAATTAAGAGTAGGAGAAGTAGGCTCATATATATTAGTAGTACGAGGAGACATAAATTGTGATGGTAAAATAACACCAACCGACTTATCACAATTAAAAAGTTATCGTGTAGGACTAATGGAATTAGATGGTGCAAGATTAAAAGCGGCTGATATTAATTATAATGGTGAAGTAACAGCATTAGATATATCTCAATTTAAAATGTTGTTAGTCGATTTAGGCACGGGAGAAGACGATATATCTACAGGAAATATAATAGTAACTCCTGATACAACAGATCCAACTAAAGAAGTAACATTAAAAATAGAAGTAAAACAAGATGCTAATATAGATTACGATAAAATGAAAGTCAGTTTAGATAATGGTTCTACATGGGAAAATTGTACAGGACAAGTTAAAGTAAGAGAAAATACAGAAGTACAAATAAAATTAGTAAAAGAATATACTTATGAATATTATAATTTTACAGACATATTTGATGTAGAAAACTTAACAGATGAACAAATAAAAAAAGAAGATGAAACAGAAGAAGAATATATGCAAAGATTAGCTGAATTAGGTTTTGCTGAATTAGTCACTACTACAGAGGAAGTTATGGTGGAAGAACATTCACATATTGTAAATAATGTAGATAGTATGGCACCAGACGCATTTGAATTTACAGCAACTACAACAACAAATTCAATAACCGTAGAAGCTGCTACAATAGATAAATTAAAAGATTATGAGGGAAATGTAGTACAAAATACTTATTCTGGTGTTAAATCTTATGAATATAGGATAGATGATGGAGTTTGGCAAAGCAGTAATGAATTTATAAATTTAACTAAAAATACAGAATATAGAGTATATGTTAGAGCAACAGATTATGCTGGAAATATAACGGAAGCAACAAATAATGGTACAATTATTAAAACAAATAATATAGAAATACCGAACTCAAACATAAAATTTGAAGTAAGTGAAACCAATATAACAAATGAAGATGTAACAGTAACAATGAAAAGTGAAGGCTTAGAAGACACGAGTTTTAAAATACAATATCAAATAAATGGAACAGATGGTGTATGGCAAAATGGAAGCAAATATTTAGCAAAAGGAAATTGTACAATATATGCAAGAGTAGCAGATGATGAAGGGCAAGAAGGAATAGGAGAATATGCTTCGATAACAATATCAAATATAGATAAATTGGCACCAAATCAATTTACGCCAGAAATAATAGAACAAACAAATAGTAATATAAAAATAAGAGTAACAGTAGATGATAAAGAAGCAACAGAAACAAGTTGTAAGAGTGGAATCGGCAGTTATATATATTATGTGTTAAACGATAGAGGAGAAGAAATAACTAAAGTAGAAGAAAAAGAAAGTGAATACAACTTTATGGGGTTAGACTTAGATAACCATGGATATTATATATATGTAACAGCAAAAGATAAAGCTGGAAACGCAACAGTATCAGAAGGATTAAGTGTAGGAAAAATAGAGAAAAAAGGTTTAGGAATAGGGGTAATAAATCCGGGGCCAGAAAATGTAACAGTAAATGATGGAGTATTTAGATATTATAACCCAGTAATACCAGTAGGGTTTAAAGCCATAAATACAGAAGACGCAAGTTGGGAAGGAGTAATGCCAAAAGACTGGAACAAAGGATTAGTAATAGAAGATGTAAATGGTAATCAATTTGTGTGGATCCCAGTAGATGGAGAAGCAGTAAAATATGAAAAAGGAACAATGGTATGGGATTATGGCGATAATGAAGAATGGGATAGATTAACAAGTCAAGTAGCCGGAGATGAATTACCATTATCATTACAAGGTTTAAATGAACAAGAAATAGGACAAATAGAAAAATACGAGGGATTTTATGTATCAAGATACGAAGCAGGAAATAATGAAAACACATTAGCATCACAAGAAGGATTAAGAGTTGTAAATGCAGTTACATATGAACAAGCAAAAAATTATGCAGAAAGTATGTATAGATTACCAAAAGTAAAAAGTGGATTATTAACAGGAACAATGTGGGATACAATGACAAGTTGGATAGCGAATGAAAAAGGAGAAGATTACGTAATAAATAACATAGATGCAGGAAACACATATGAAACAGCATTCACATTTAGTGGAATGTATGCAGAAGGCCCAAACTCTGTATCAGAAATAAGAGGGCAATATAAAACAGGAACAAATATAAATAAACTTGCAAAAACAAGAGCATTATTAACAACAGGAATAGTAGAAAACTTTAAAGATAAAAATATATATGATACAGCAGGTAACGTATGGGAATATACAAGTGAATATTTAATAAATGATGAAAATAAAAAGGAATTTATAGCAAGAGGAGGAAACTATTACTGGCCTTATGATAGAATAGTAGCAGCAGGAACAGCATTAAGAGAATATGTAAGCGATGTAGAAGGACAAGCAAGAAACGAAGGTGGATTTAGAATAGCATTGTTCTTAGTAGATGGCGCATCAGAAGTTGGAGTATTTGAAGACTTTAATAGAACAATAAATGGAAGTGCCCCAGCGTATGATAACCCAGTAATACCAGCTGGATTTGCAGCAGTAAACGAAGGCGCAAATTGGGGAAATGGAGTTACAGTAAAACCAGATTGGAATAATGGATTAGTAATAGAAGATGTAAATGGAAACCAATTTGTATGGGTACCAATAGACGGAACAGATGTAAAGTATGAGAAATGGACACACGTTGGAGTAAATTCAGACGAAACAACAGGAGATGATTTACCAGCAAAAGTACTTGAGTGGAATGAAACGGATAAAACTCAAGTAGAAAAATATGGCGGATTTTATATAGCAAGATACGAAGCGTCTATTTCGGGAGATGGAAAAGTTTTAACACAAGCAGATAAAGAAGTTTTATTAGATGAACCGTACGAAAGAATGAAAGAAATAGCAGAAAACATGGAGATAAAAGATGAAAATAAAGAATATGTAACAACCGGTTTAGTAACAGGAGCGCAATGGGATGCCGTAATGAGATGGATGGCAAATGAAGTAGGGAATAGTTACATATTACAAAATAGTGCAAGTTGGGGTACATATGGAGATACTGTTAAGAAAACTGGTTCAACACATATAAAAAATATATATGATATGGCAGGAAATGCATGGGAAGCAACAGCAGAAAAACAAGGAGAAACAAGAAGAGTATATAGAGGTGGAGTTCACTTAGATACGAGTATACCTGTGGCGTATAGAGGAGCAAAAGGCTTATATTATAAAGATGCAGCAACAGGATTTAGAATAGCTTTATTTATAACAGGGGATGTAAAATCAGAAATAAGCGTAGTTCCAATTCAAGACGACGTACCATTAAATGGAACAAGAGGAACACCGCCAATACCAGATGCAAGCGAGAGTGTAACATTTGAACCAAGCACAACAGAGTGGACAAATAAAGATATAGAAGTAACAATAAAAAATACGAATCCACATTATATAACACAATATCAAATAGGAACTACATCAGGCAAGTGGAATAGAGGCGAAAAATTTACAGTAACAAAAAATTGTACAATATATGGAAGACTTGCAAATACAAAAGGACAAGGTGGAAGCACAGTAAAATATGTAATTGGAAATATAGATAAAGTAAAACCAGCTGCATTTACACCATCTACAACATATGTGGGACCATTTAGTATAACTTTAAATTCAAATGCGGTAGACACATTGAGCGGTATAGGAAACTGTGCATACTATGTAAATGGAATGTTAGTACATAGTGGACCAGAAGCAACTTATAAAATTAAAAACTTAACAGAAAAAACAACATATGAAATTTATGTTATAGCAACAGATAGAGCTGGAAACAGCACTCAAAGTACAACAATTACTGTAACTACACCAGATAAATATATTCAAAACGCAGCCGAATTAGGAGCATATGTAAAATATGACGGAAGTGGGTACACAGATTGGAGAGTACTAAGTAAATCTGGTACAAGTATAACGATAGTTAGTGCAGATTCTGTAGCAAGTTTAGGCTTACATGGAGAAGACGGAACTTTGAATGGAGCAAGCTATTTACAAACTATTGCAAACTTCTTTGTAAACGATAAATATGCAACTTCAGCAAGAAGTATAAATACAGGAGATGTCGGTGCACTATCAAGTATAGGTGCAGCACAATCTAGTACGACAATTTGGTTACCAGAAATATATTCAAATGGATATAAAAACAGAGATATAGGACATTATGCACTTTTATCTAATGGTACAACTGGGTTGCAATGGTTATACCATATGAATAATAGTTATAGATGTGATACGGCAGAATGTGGCGTAAGAGTAATTGTAACATTAAAAGATAACTTACTTGTAGCTGGTGGAGACGGAACAAAAGACGACCCATGGATTTTAGAAGGAGACACAGATAAAAGTCCAAAAGTTGGAGACTATGTACAATATACTGCAAATAATTATTCAAAATGGAGAGTATTAGCTAATAGAGGTAGTTACTTACAAATAGTAAGTGCAGGAAATGTTGAGAACGTAACACTTTCAGGCTCTGGAGGAGTATTAGGTGGACCTTCACAAATTAATAATGCTGCTCAAAAATATCTTAACAGTACATATGCAACAAGTGCAAGAAGTATAGACATACCTGATTTAGCTGTACTTAGAAAAAACGGTTTAAGCTCAACAGGTTCACCATATTGGCTTCCAAGATCATATTATCATGGATACAAAGGTAGAACACATGGAGTATATGCTGTTGACTCTTCAGGTAGTTCAACTGCACGTTGGAATACTATTCCAGATGCAGGAGATACACTAGGATATATAGGTAAATTATACCACTATAATGATTGGTATTGGAGTACATCACGTTCATATGGTATAAGACCTGTGGTAACTTTAAAATCAGAAGCTAAAATTATAGGTGGTTCAGGTACAGAAAATGATCCATGGATAATAAGTACAGGTGAAAACACAGGTATTGGAGTATCATACAGTGATACAAAACCTACAAAAGAAAATGTAAAAGTAACATTAAAAAATAACAGTGGAAATAGTAGTGTCACATTAAAATATCAAATAGATAGTACATCCGGAACTTGGAAAAATTATACAGAGCCAATAGAAATGAGTTCTAATGGAACTATAAATATAAGATTATATAATAATAATCAAGTTATAAATACAGCCACAGCAGTTGTAGAAAATATAGATAAAGTAAAACCTACGATAAATGAGGTATCATCAGATGTAAGTGAAAATGCTATAATTATAACATTAAGAGCTACTGATACAGGAACAGCAGGAATCTCTGCAGATAATATAGGAATAGAGGCTTATGGAATAAGCGAAAGTAATACAGTAGAGCCAACGTATCTAACTTGCGCTCCAACTACAGAACTAAATGTTACGATAAGTACTATAGAAAAAGGCGGAACATATTATGTATGGGTAAAAGATAGAGCTGGAAATGTGACAGTAGAGAAGGTCGAAATAGAGTCATTTGGTGAAATTCCATCTGAAATAGCTAAAATAGGAGATTTCGTAAATTATAGTGTAACAGTAGACGGAGTAACATACGATAAATGGAGAATACTAGATTTTGATAATAATGGACATATGGAAATAGTATGTTATAACGGACCAAGTTTCACATTAGGCTCAAGTACAGCATCAACAGCAAAAACACGATATGCAAATGCAATACAAATATTAAACGATGAATCAATACCATATGGAGAAG
>CALXUC010000011.1 GCA_944391575.1 uncultured Clostridia bacterium
TTTTCGATAGGACATTTTTACTAAAAATTCACTTTTAATTTTCATGATTTATACTAGGACATTTTTACTAAAAATTCCAAGTCATAAATGGGACATTTTCACTAAAAATTCACATATATATTTCTAATATTCGCTTTTTTCTTTCTAAAATATACACTCTTATTAGTTTTTTCATATCTTCACTTATTATTTCATTATCAAATTCATTTAATATTTTACATATGTTTTGTTCATTAATATTATCTTTTATTTTTTCAATATAATTAATTGTCATATCATAAGCATGTTCTTTTAATTTTTGTAATAATTCAAAATGCCTAATAGGTCTTTGATTTTCCCAACCTATTGCTGATTTAGATTTTGTATTAACTAAAGCTTCAAATTTCATTTTATCTTTAAAAAATATTTCCAAATTATTATTATCTTCATATGAACACAATGAAGAACCATTATCATATAATGGACTCAATTTATAATTAAAAGATATATCTAACATCTCTTTCTGAGTTTTATATATAGTTCCTTTTGCTATAATTGCTATATTACTATGGTGCCTATCACTATTTCCAATTAAAATATCAAAAATTATAATTTTATATAGTTCATTAATGTTTATTATTCCATTCAAACTTTTCTGTAGCATTTGGACAGAATACTTTAAATTAGAATACGAATCTTCCAATTTATCCTTAATATAATATGGATAATTATTTTGAATAAAGGCTAAAAATTCTATTAAGTTTGATGACGAATCTTCAAGTATATTATAACTCATTGAGCCAATTCTTCCGTTTATATGTACCAATATCAACTTTAGCACATTCTACGTCTATTAACTTTCCAATTTCTGTAGCAAGTTTCTCAGCCCAATATTCTCCCGTAATTTTTCCATCTTTTTTCACCTTTGGAAATTTAAATAATCCTTTTTTATTTGTCTTCGGATTAATAAGCCATATTTTTTCTTAAATATCAATATTTATTTTATCTTTATTCTTAATTACCCATTTTCTTTCTTAATAAAATTTTTCGTTTGTTTTGTAAGCATTTTTATAAAATTTTATGAATAAATTATATAATATTAAATAAGATTTGGCAAGTATGCAAAAAAATAATATGTAAGATATTTTCTTACTCCCCAACACTTTTTTCCTGAACGATTTTTTATACATTATACAATATATTATCATATCTAAAAAATAAATTGCAAAAAAACAACCTTTCTGTTAAAATATGACATACATACCCATTTCTCATGTTATTGATAAATATATTCTTAAAAACCAAAATGTTTATATTTCTTTTGACCATATGTTTTGCAAATCTTCTTTTACTGTTTTCCTTCTTTCTTTAAGAATTGGTAAACAAGGAATACCTTTATTTTTCAGATGTTTTCTCGGTAATAACTCACCCGAAGCATTCTCGCTTTCCTTAATTAAAGAAGGGATTTCTTATGTCCATAATTTATTTATACATAAAGACTGTAAATTAATTTTTCTTGCTGATAGATGGTTTAATTTCCGCGAAATTATGGAACATATCAATTCTCTTGGTGATACTTACTGTATTAGAACTAAAACTAATATTCGTATTGAAATTGATAATTATAAAGATGCTGATTTAATAGAAAATATTTCTGATATAGAACCTTTTTACAGTAAATCTATATGCTTTGAAAGCGTTCGTATTACTGAATTTAAATATCCTACTAAACTTGTTATTAGTAAAACAAAAAATCATAAAGAGCTTTTTTATATCCTTACTAATGGTAATACGCAAAATGCTATAAAACACTATGGATACAGGTTTGGCTCTATTGGGTTTATTTTTAAAAATTGTAAATCTAATGGTTTCTATCTTGAAGATTCCAAAGTTCGTAATCTTACTGCTTTTACTACCTTATTTACACTTGCTTGTACTGCTATACTTTGGCTTACTTCTATTGGTAGCATTTATTCTCATCGCAAAACTTCTGTGCCAAATTACTTGAAAATACGTAATTCTAAGAAAAAAGGTATTAAGAATAGAGATAGAATTATTTCTTTATTTAATACTGGACTTATTATTTTTAACATTCTTGTTGACTCACATCATAATTTTCCTCTTTGGATGACATTTGTTATAACTGATGTTTAGTTTTTCTATCTTCAATATTATGTAAAGTTATTTTCATAGAATAGCTTATTTATGTTTGTCTTTTTGTATAATTCGTAATTCGTATTACTGAAAGGTTACATAAAAAGTATCGAAACCGATTATTAAGTCGGCAAAATCGATACTTTTTATCAACTACTGGTATATATTTTCGCTTCTAAATCCCTTGGTACTCTAAGGGAATATCAAAAGTGTCGGGTTGTAAGCTGGAGGCGCTCTATGCGACTTTTCACTGTCTTACTATTTCGTCAATGTCCATGGACTTCCCTCGCTTCCATTTCCTGCTGTTGATGTGTTTATTTTGACTCCAGACTCTAGAATTATAACAGGGGCGAGGGCGCGCCTGTCGCTACCCCCATACTCGATGCCGCTGGAATACACGCTGAACAAGCGGTCGCTGCCGAGAGTGCCAGAGCTACGCACATTGCGCACGTAGAAGTCCGAATTGCTCGAACGAGCATTCACACGGCGAGACGCCAGCCAACTATAATCTGCCATTTTTTTACCGTCTGCTGTATTACTAAATGATTGTACTGCAGCTAAGTCGCTTTTATGATGGGTTTGTTCCAAATAAGCTCTTGTTCCACTTGGTATGCTTCCTCCTGAATAGAATTTTACATAGCTTGTACTTATTGTTGCATAGCTACTTGGATTACTTGGGTCACTTCCTAAATGTCTTGTACTATATCCATATGTTCCTTCTCCATATGGTATTGATGCGTTATTTAGTAATTGTATTGCTTGTGCATATTGTGTTTTTGCAGTTGATACTGTGCTTGAACCTAATGTGAATCTTGGTCCATTATAACATACTATTTCCATATGTCCATTATTATCAAAATCTAATATTCTCCACTTATCGTATGTTTCTCCTTCATCAATAACATCATTACCATTACTATCTACTTGTACGCTGTAATTTACAAAATCGCCTACTATTGCTACTTCTTCTGGATCTACGCCTTCACTAACATTATTTCCTGTTAAATACTTATCTATTTCATTCATTAATGTTTGAATTTGATCAGCTTCTTCTCTTGAAGCATTTTCATACGTTTCTGCTGCTTGTCTTGTTTTACTAAATAATCCATCTCCTGTTACAGAACCTATTGCTACTGCTGCTAATATCAACATTATTACTACTGTAATAATTAAAGCCACTAAAGTTATACCATTTTCCTTTTTGTACTTATTTTTTTCTTTTAACATTAATTTTTCCTCCCTTTTATCTTTACTTTTATTATACCTCTTATTTTCTTTTTTGAGAACAAGCTGTTATGCGAGTTTTTATTTCGCTTATTTTTTCTCAAAGTCCTTGATACTATTAAGTTTAGAAGCTATATTTTATAGAATTTTTTTATTTTACTATGTATTATTTATTATTTTAAGTATAGCCAAACAAAGATAGACCTATACTATTTTTAATTAAATACATAACACAAGAAATGTTTCCTGCATTCTTGCTTAGATTTAATTTCAGTATAGTTCTATCTCTAATTTTATTATTATTCAATTTTTCTTTTTTATTTTCTAAATGACAATATATGATATATATATATATATATATATACAGCCATGCGGGTTTCAGCGTTTTTTTCTAATTTTTTTATTTTATTTTCTTCTTTTAATTTTAATGTTTCTACCATTTTTTATTTTCTCCTTCTGCATTACTCTTCCTTATCTTACCATACTTTTTTATTTTATGCAAGACTAATTTTTATTTTATTTTTATTTTGCCATAATCTCACAAACCAAATTACTTATTTCTGTCGGATTTTCTACTGATAGGCCTTCAATAAGTCTTGCTTGTGAATAAAGCACTTTTGTATATTTCTTCAAAGTTTCTTTATCGTTATTATATAAATCTTTTAATTTTTTTGCAATTTCATGATTTTCATTTATTTCTAATATTGTTTGTGCTTTTAATGCTCCATTATTTGGCATTTGATTTATTACTTTTTGCATTTCTATTGATAGTGCTCCTTCTGTTGTTAAACATACTGGATGATTTTTAAGTCTATGTGTAAATCTTATGTCTTGTACTTCTCCTGCTATTGCTTCTTTCATTAATGCAAACATATCTTTATTTTCTTCGTTTAATTTTTTTAATTGCTCTTTTTCCTCTTCACTATCTAGGTTTACATTTTCAGCAGATGCGTTTTGGAATTTTTTACCTTCATATTCCATTAAAACTTGTAATACGAATTCATCTACGTTTTCTGTTAAGTATAATATTTCGTATCCTTTATCTTTTATTAACTCTACTTGTGGTAATAAGTCTATCTTGTCCACACTTTCTCCACAAGCATAATAAATATTTTCTTGTCCTTCTTTCATTCTTAAAACATATTCTTTTAAAGTTACTAGCTTTTGCTCTGTTGATGAATAAAACATTAATAACTCTTTTAATTTATCTTTATTCATACCATAATTATCATAAGCTCCGAATTTTAATTGTGTTCCATATGCTTTAAAGAATTTATCATACTTTTCTCTATCGTTCATAAGCATTTTTTCTAATTCAGATTTTATTTTGTTTTCTATATTTTTAGCTATTGCTCTTAATTGTCTATCTTGTTGTAACATTTCTCTCGAAATATTTAAAGATACATCTGGACTATCTACTAAACCTTTTACAAATCCAAAATAATCTGGCAATAATTCTTCACATTTTTCCATTATTAATACACCATTAGAATATAGTTGTAATCCTTTTTGATATTCTTTAGTATAGTAATCAAATGGAACGTGTGATGGTATATATAACAATGCATTATAACTAAATTGACCTTCTACTGATACGTGTATTACTTTTAAAGGATCTTCATAGTCGTAAAATTTCTCTTTGTAAAAATTATTATATTCTTCTTCTTTTACTGTGCTCTTATTTTTCTTCCAAATTGGAATCATACTATTTATAGTTTCTATTTCTTTTACTGTTTCATATTCTTTTTTTGCTTCTTTTCCTTCTTCTGCTTTTACTTCTTTTTCTTTAGTATGTTCTACTTCCATTTTTATTGGGTATCTTATATAATCTGAATATTTTCTTATAAGTTCTTGGATTTTATAGCTATCTAAAAATGTGCTATAATTTTCTTCTTCGCTATCTTCTTTAATATGTAATGTTATAACTGTACCATTTTCTTTTTTATCTGATTCTTCTATAGTATAGCCTTCTTCTCCTTTTGATGTCCAAGTATATGCTTTTTCGCTATCTACAGATTTACTTTCTACTTTTACTAAGTCGCTTACCATAAATGCTGAATAAAAACCTACACCGAATTGTCCTATTATATCTACATCTTTTTGCTCTTTATTCTCTTCCTTAAATAGCAAAGAACCGCTTCTAGCTATAGTTCCTAAATTATTCTCTAATTCTTCTTCTGTCATTCCGCAACCATTATCTGTAATCTTTAATAATCTTTTTTCTTTGTCTATATCTACTCTTATTTCTAAATCTGCTCTATTAACTTTTATATTTTTATCTGTTAAAGAACGATAATATAACTTATCTATTGCATCACTTGCATTTGATATAAGTTCTCTTAAAAATATCTCCTTATTTGTATAAATTGAATTAATCATTAAATTAAGTAATCTTTTAGATTCTGCTTTAAATTGCTTTGTTTCCATACTCTCACTCTCCTATTTTTTTACAACAATATTATTATATAACTAAAAATTAGCAGTGTCAATAGTAGACTGCTAATTTTCAAAAATATTTTATTCTCTCTCCATTATCAATTTATTATATAATTCCACGCTATCTGAATGAATAAGCTTTTCTTTATCTAAACTTTTTTTAATTCCTCTTGATAATAAATAAATCATTCCTTCATTTAAGCTTATTTTTGCTTTTTCTCTTGCTTCTTCTACTCCATCATATTCTCTAGTATCTTCTATCTTATCTGCTAAATATATAATTTTTGCCATATTATCCATATTTATATTTCCAGTTGTATGATATTTTATGGCATTTTGCATTTGTTCATTAAAATTATATTTTTTCTTGCATATGTCTGCTCCTACTTTACCATGTAATAATTTAGTATTTATTTTTTCTACTTCATCTATTTTTATATTATTATCTTCTACGTATTTTAAATACTCTTCATCTGTCATTTCTTTTGCTATATCGTGTGCTATTCCTATTAATTTTGCTATTTCAGGATTTTCTCCATATTCTATTGCCAATTCTTCCGCTTTTTTTGCTACCATTTCTGAATGATTAAATCTATATTCTGATAATATACTTTTTACATCTTCTTTTATTTTTTCATAATTCACGTGTATTCAACCTCTTTCTTTTTATTTTATGCAAAATGTTGCGTATAAAGGAACTGATTTTATATTATTACTAAATCCAAAATTTTTTGTAGAAATTCTTATTGCGTATTTAGGCATATATCTTTTCATATATATATTCAAACTTTGACTTCCCACATTATCATTTGCTTTTACTTCAATCGGTATTATACCATCATAATTATATAATATGAAATCAACTTCCGCCTGATTTCCAGATTCCCAGTATATTAATGGAATGTTGTTTGCTACTAACTGTGTAGCCACATAATTTTCAGCGATTATTCCTTTGTATTGTAAGAGTTTATCTAATATTATATCATTATATTTTACTTGTAACATATTTAATAAAATTCCAACATCACTTAAATATAATTTAAAATAATCCTCTATGATAAATCCTAATGGCGGAATTTCAGGCTTTTTTAACACAGAACATTTATGTACCATTGTGCTTGAAAGCAACCAATCTAAAGCTGTTTCGTAATCTCTTTTTCGTGCACTCGATGATATTTTTCCGATATTGAAATTTATTACTCATATTTCCTAATTGTGAAGGAATTGATTTATATATAGCTTCTATTTTACTTGCTTCAAATTTATTTTTTACATATTTATTCATATCACTTAAATATGACTGATAAATATCTTTTATAATAGTTGCATCGAATTTGAGAATATCTTTTTCATTATCGAGTAAATTTTTTACAGCTTCTGGCATCCCACCTACACATAGATATAATCTATATAAGTTTAATGCCTTTTCATGTAGAACTTGATCCATTGGAGTATTATTTTGATAACACTTTTTTATTTCCTCTACAAATGCTTTACTTCCACTTGCAATTAAAAATTCTTCAAAGTCCATTGGATACATATTTAACATTTTTACTTTTCCTACTGGAAAAGAAGAACGCATTCTTTTTAATTTTACACCTAACAAGCTTCCTGCACATATTATTTTAAAAGGTTCCTTACTCTCATTAAAATATTTTAATGAACTTATTATTTCTTCACTTTCTTGTATTTCATCAAAAAATATTATAGTATTTTCTAAATCTATATCTTTATCCAAATATATTTTCATTCTATTAAATTTTTCAGCTGTGCTAATTTCTTCTTTAAATATTTTAACAATTTCAGGTTGTTCAAACAGATTTATATATACATATTTTTCAAATTCCTTTTGACAGAATTCTTCTATTATATATGTTTTGCCTATTTGCCTTGCACCTATTACCATTAATGGTTTTTGAATATTTGTATTTTTCCAGTTCAATAATTCACGGTATATCTTTCTTTCCATATGTTCACCTCTATTGGTATTATATAATATATTAATGAATATGTCAATCGAGTTTCACGTTTTTAGCACCTATTTTAATAAAAACTTTCACGTTTTTTATACCTAGTTTTATAACAGCTTTCACGTTTTTGGCACCTGCTTTAATAGAAAGTTTCACATTACAATTCAGATAGTATTTTATAAAGCCTTGATATATAGCTATTTTTAGTCAAAACATAGCTAGGGCGCCACAATCCGGGTCTTGACTTGCAAATAGCTATATATCAAGGTTTTACAGAAGTTATATGTTTTGTTACAATTCACAGCTTTTTTATAAACCATATTATAGTACTTATATATTAATATTTTGCAATCAAAGACCCGGATTGTTAAGCCCTAGCTATGTTTTTGATAAAAAATATTAATATATAAGTACTAATGATATTTATTTAGCTTTGAATTGTAACTATGTTTTACTACCTAAACTATAATTTTTACAAAATAAATTTGAAAAAGTAAACATATAATGGTATAATATATAGGTGTTTTTTTTGAGAGGAGGATTTAATTAAAATGATAATATCCATTTTATTAATAATAGTAGGTTTTATTCTTTTAATCAAAGGAGCTGATTTTCTAGTTCTTGGCGCTAGTGGAGTTGCAAAAAAGCTTAGAATTTCTGAAATGGTAATTGGTTTAACTATTGTAGCAATGGGTACTTCTATGCCAGAGTTAATGGTTAGTTTAACTTCTGCCATTGAAGGATATGCTGATATTTCTCTAGGAAATATTGTAGGTAGTAATTTAGTAAATGTGCTATTTATATTAGGTTTATGTGCAATTATAAAAAATCTTGCTATTTCAAAAGAATCTAGAAAAGTAGATATTCCCATTTCTTTACTAGTTACAATTTTACTATTCTTCTTCTGCTTAAATGGAGGAACTGAGAAGATTATTACAAGAACAGAAGGTATTATTTTATTAGTAATTTTTGTTATTTATTTAGGATATTTACTCATAAATGCTAGAAAAATAGAGAAAGATGAAGGTAAAGCTAAAGTAGAAGAAAAGAAAGAGCTTAAAACAAAGGAAAATACTGAGAAAAATAATAAAACTTTTATTTTAAATTGTGTAAAAATTATAGTAGGTATAATTGCTCTTAAATTTGGTGCCGATTTTGTAGTAGACAACGCAGTTATTATTGCAGAAACAATTGGTATTAGTGAAAAAATTATTGGTGTAACAATTATTGCTATAGGTACTAGTCTACCAGAATTAGTGGCTTCTGTTACAGCTGTTTTGAGAAATGAAAATGATTTAGCTGTAGGAAATATTGTTGGTTCTAATATTTTTAATATTTTATTAATATTAGGCGTTTCAAGCACAATATCTCCAATAAATTATTCATTATCATATAATTTTGATATGATATTATTAATAGCTATAACTATTTTATTAGCAATATTCCCATTTATAGGCAAAGAAAAATATTCTTTAGAAAGGTCAGAAGGAATTATATTTTGTTTAATTTATTTAGCTTACATATTGATGTTAATTTTTGTAGTTTAACACGATGGTAATAATTAAGCATATATTTAGCTTGATATATAGCTATTTGCGAGTCAAGACCCGGATTGTTATACCCTAGCTATGTTTTGACTAAAAATAGCTATATATCAAGCTTTGTAGCATATATATTCTAAATTATTAAGTATGAGGTAATATATGAAAAAAGAAATTGAAATAATAGAAATACTAAAAAAACTTTATCCAGATGCAAAATGCAGTTTAGATTTTAAAACACCTTTTCAAATGATGGTTGCAGTAGTTTTATCTGCTCAATGTACTGATGCTAGAGTAAATCAAGTTACACCTAGTATTTTTGCAAAATATCCAGAGCCTAAAGATTTTGCAGATATGGATATTAAGCTTTTAGAAAGCCTTATTCACTCTTGCGGATTTTATAAGAATAAAGCTAAAAATATAAAAGCGGCTAGTGAAATAATTGTGAATAAGTATAACGGTATTTTACCAAATACAATGGAAGAACTTATGGAGCTTCCTGGTGTTGGTAGAAAGTCTGCCAATGTTATTATGTTAGAAGCTTTTAATAATCCACAAGGAATTGCTGTTGATACTCACGCTAAAAGAATTTCAAATAGATTAGGATTATCTGATAAAAGTGATCCTTTGCAAATTGAGCAAGATTTATTAAAGATATATCCTAAAAAATATTATTACGATGTAAATCATTTATTAGTATGGCACGGTAGAAATTTGTGTAAAGCTCAAAAACCTGATTGTAGTAATTGTCCACTAAAAAAATATTGTAAATATTATAAAGAGAATAACGGAGGTAAATTTTGAAAAAATCAACAAAAATTAAAAGATTAAAATTTTCAGTAATTATTTTAGCAATACTTATTATATTAATAGGAATATTAAGTGCGGTTTTATCCACAAATGGTTCAGGAATTGTGGATAACTTAAAAAATTTGACTGCTGATGTTGCTTCTAGCATTATAAATGATAACACATTAAATCTTTCTGATGATGTTAAAAATACTCTTAATAGTTATATTAATCCTAGTGAAGATTCTAATTCTACATCTGGTAATACGACTTCTAGCGATAACTCTAACATATCATCAGAATTATATAAAGTTGTAAGAGTTGTTGATGGAGATACGCTTATTATAGATTATAACGGAACTGAAGAAAGAGTACGTTTAATTGGCGTTGATACTCCTGAAAGTGTTCATCCTGATGAGGAGAAGAATACTGAATTTGGTACTACTGCTTCAAATTTTTCTAAAGAGTTATTAACAGATAAATATGTAAAAATTGAATTAGATGTACAAGAACGAGATCAATACGGAAGGATACTTGCTTATGTTTATTTAGATGATGTTATGGTTAATAAGATTTTATTAGAAGAAGGTTATGCTAAAGTTGCTACTTATCCACCTAATGTAAAATATGTGGATGATTTTACTGCTATTCAAGAAGAAGCAAGGAATAATAAAAAAGGATTATGGGGATTAGAATAAACTAACCCCCATATTTTTATTTACATTTCTTTTTTCCATAGTCCATGTTTATTACAATATGCATATATTGTAGCATTTGGAATATTTTTAAATCTTACTTCTGCTGGTCCTTCTGGATATAAATATACAAATTCTTCTTTGTTATCTGTTACTTGTGCAATCCATTCTATATAATGTTCTTTTTCCATTGGATGTGCCACTTTTACAAATATTTCATCTTCTACTTTTTCCACTTGTGGTACATGTTTTTCAGCAGATGCATCTACAGAGTTTGGAATTAATTTTTCCATTTCTTCTCCACAACATTTTATTCCACAGTCTTCGCAATCTGTAATTACTTTTACCATTGCTCCACAAGTTTTGCATCTTTTTATAATTAATTCTCTTTTCAAATAAATTCACTCCTCTTATTTAACTTCTTCAAAATTTTCTTTACCTACTCCACATAATGGGCATACCCAATCATCTGGTAAATCTTCAAATTTTACGCCTTCTGCTTCTTCATCATAAACGTATCCACATATTGTGCATTGATATTTTTTCATCTTCTTTTCACCTCCACTTACTTTTTCTTCTATATATGTTGGTGCATTTTTAGGTGCTTTTCCTTTTATAACTTCATGATAATAACTATATGACATTGGTTTTAAGTTACTTTCTTTTTTAGTATTTACAACTCTTGCTAAAAATATTTCATGAGTTTCTGCATCTATTATATTTAATACTTCACATATTAAATACCCACACATATTTTCTTTTAATACAGGAAGATTGTCTATTTCTTCATATTTAAAATTTTCAAATTTATTAATATCTTTTGAAGAATAAAATCCAAATTTTCCTATAACATCATTTTTGCATTCTTCTGATAATATAGATATTGCAAATTTTTTACTTTCTTTTATTATATTATTTGTAAAATTATTTTTATTTATACTTACACTTATTATCGGATTTTCAGATGTTATTTGCGTTACAGTGTTTACTATACATCCTGCCATTTTTCCGTTATATTTTGTTGTAACAACATACATTCCGTACGTTATATCTCTAAATACATTTAAATCCATTTTTCTTTCCTTTCATAAAAAAGACCATAATAGAGCATTAGTTTTATAATTAAAATAGTTATTAATTCTATATACAAAATTATACTTACGATTAATATTTTAATGCTCTTTATGGTACTTATTTTTATTAATAATTTTCAGCTTTTATTTCAAAGAAAGATTTTGCATGTTTACATACTGGGCATATTTCTGGAGCTTTTTTACCAATTACTATATGTCCACAGTTTCTACATTTCCAAATTACATCTCCATCTCTGCTAAATACTAAATCGCCTTCTACGTTTTCTAATAATTTTTTATATCTTTCTTCATGTTCTTTTTCTATTTTAGCTACCATTTCAAATAATGCTGCTATTTCATTAAATCCTTCTTCTTTAGCTTCTTTAGCCATTCTGTCATACATATCTGTCCATTCGTAGTTTTCACCTTCTGCTGCTGTTTTTAAGTTTTCTGCTGTTGTTGGGATTTCTCCTCCATGTAATAATTTATACCATAATTTTGCATGTTCCTTTTCGTTATCAGCTGTCTCTTGGAATATAGCTGCTATTTGCTCATATCCATCTTTTTTTGCTTTACTTGCAAAATATGTATATTTATTTCTTGCTTGTGATTCTCCAGCAAATGCCTCCCATAAATTTTTCTCTGTTTTTGAACCTTTTAATTCTTTCATTATAAACCTCCTATATTTTTTGTTATATTTAATTTTTGATTTGTTTTATCTTTTGAGTTCTTCTATATATTATCATAAAAATTTTTTTAAATCAAGTGTTTTTTTGTGAATTTTTCTTGACAATTTCTAAATTACGTGATATTATTCTATCATTAAGAAGTATTACTATACTTCAGATAAAAATTATTTGTTGCAAGTATGTGTAACCCATCATTACACATACTATTTTTATTACTTAATCCACGTTTACGCCTTTTTCAAACTGTTTTTTACCGATAAAATAATAAACAATTACATATATTAAATATAGAATATTTGCACCGTACATTAAAGATTTTATCACATCTATAGGTACTATATCGACCGTATTTAATAAATTCATAATATTTGGATTAAATAAAGCAAATAATGCGACTAATATTACACTTACTACTTGTGTAACCATATACATTGCAAATGCATAAACTATAGATTTAACAATTTTATTATCATTTGATTTATGTCCTATTATAATGCCTACAACTCCTACCATTAATATAAATACCATTTCTAAAAAGAATACAAAAAGTATACTTATTAAAAGTCCTATTACGCTACTGTTATAAGTTGTTGCTGCTATTTCTAACATACTTTTTAAAAATTCTATATTTTCTTGTGAGTAATAGCATATTGCTAAACATATTGCACTTACTAATACTGTAGTAAACATTGTTATTATTGCTGCTAAAAATTTTGATAAATATATTTTACTTTTTTCTATAGGCAATGTATGTGTTAGATAAGATTCATCTTTATACATATTTCTTACAACTCTTGCCCATACTCTCATTAGATTATTTATCATAGCACTTATTAACATTGCTATAACTATTCCATAACATACTTTAGAAATTATCCCAAATAATAGTGAATTTTCTATTAATGATAATCCTCTACCTATTAATGCAAATATTAAAGATAATGCATAAAAAACTATTACTGCTTTATATATCCATTTTAAATCATATTTTAATAATTTACTTAACATTTGAATCTCCTCCTAAATATTTCATCTATAGAAGCTTTTTCTTTATTTCTTAATTCGTCTGTTGAAGATACTAAACTTATTTTCCCTTTATCTATAAATATTACTTCGTCTAATATTTTTTCGATATCTGCAATTAAGTGCGTTGATATTATAACGCTTGCTCCTTCATTGAAATTAGAAAGTATTGTATCTAATATATAATCTCTCGTTGCTGGATCTACTCCTCCTAAAGGTTCGTCTAATATATATAATTCTGCTTTTCTACTCATTACAAGTATTAATTGAACTTTTTCTTTCATACCTTTAGACATTTTTGATAGTTTTAAATTAATATCTAAGTCTAAGTCCTTTAATAATTCTTTTGCTTTTTCTGTATCGAAATTATCGTAAAATTCTGAAAAATATTTAAAAGTTTCTTTTACTGTCATACTTTTATCTAAATATGTTCTTTCTGGTAAATATGAAATAATTTTTTTAGAATTTACTCCTGGCTTTTCACCATTAATTAGTACTTCTCCATAACTAGGTACTAATAAATCGTTAATTAATTTAATTAATGTTGTTTTTCCACTACCATTTTTTCCTAATAGCCCGATTATTTTTCCTCTAGGTATAGTTAAATTTACATTTTGTAATGCAATTTTTCCATCATACATTTTAGAAAGTTGTTTACATTCTAATAATTCCATTAAATCTCTCCTCCTATCTCTTGCAAGTATTTTATAGCTTCCTTTTTACTTATTCCTAAATTTTCCATGTCTGATAAATATTTATTTACTTTTTCTACTGCTAATTCTTTTTTTATTTTGTTTATTAATTCCTGATTTTTAGTTACATATTTACCATTTGTTCTTTCTGTATATATTAATCCTTCATTTTCTAATTCTGCTAATGCTTTTTGCATTGTATTAGGATTAACTTGTATTTGTAACGCAAATTCTCTTACTGATAATAATCTTTCTCCTGGTTGCAACTTTCCAGAAACAATATATAGTTTTAGATATTCTACTAATTGTAGATATATAGGCCTATCATTATCAAAAACTAATTCCATAATTTCTTCCTTTCTTTATTGTATTACTTGCATAATACAATAATACATCATTTTTTATAAATTGTCAATAGGTTTTTAAAAAAAAGTGCGTACTTTAAAAAGTATGCACATTCTATTTTTAATTTTATATTCACACATCATTTTTTGAGTTAAACAAAAATCTTCTTCATTTTAAAATTTCTATATTAAATACGCTGCATACAATGGTATAGATTTTATTTTGTTTTCATACCCAAAGTTTTTAAGAGATAATCTAATCGCATAACTAGGGTTGTAATTCTTTATATAAGAATTTAAACTTTTAGATTGCACATTATCATTTGCTTTTACTTCTACAGGTATGATTCCGTCTTGATTATATAATATAAAATCTATCTCTGCTTCACTTTTAGATTTCCAATAATATATGGATTTTCCATTAGTAACGAAGGTCTGCGCTACATAATTTTCTGCTATAGCTCCTTTAAATAGAAAATCTTTATTTAAAATTATATCAGAAAACTCAATTTCACACATACTTATTAGTAATCCAACATCACTTAAATACATTTTAAAAGTATCATCATCAATATATGCTTTTAAAGGAATTTGAATTGTTGTTACTAAAGGGCATTTATACAATAAATTACTTGATATTAACCAATCTAATGCTGTCTTAAAATCTCTTTTACAGGCATATTCTCCAATTAATTTATAATTAAATTTTTTATTATCTTTAGCTAATTGTGCTGGCATTTTATTATATATACTAGATATTTTTATTGCTTCAGACTTATTTAATGTATATTTACTCATATCTGCTAAATAATTTTCTAATATAATTTTTAATATCTCTTTATCGAATTTTACTAAATTCATTTCATTTTCTATAAAATTTAAAACAGCACTTGGCATTCCACCTATACATATATATTTTCTATATAAATCGATTAATAACTCGTGTATAGGAGTTGATATTGGCTCTAAATTATTATAACATCTTCTAATTTCTAATACTAAATCTTTTCTATTTATTGCTAGTAAAAATTCTTCAAAGTCCATCGGATACATATATATTATTTTTACTTTCCCTACTGGAAAAGATGAACCGAATCTATTTAATTTCACTCCTAATAAACTGCCTGCTGTTACAATTTTATAGTTCTTTTCTGATTCACAAAAATATTTTAATGACGTAATTGCTTCTTCTGATTCTTGAATTTCGTCTAAAAATATAATTGTTTCTTCTGTTATAACTTTGTTTATTAATAATTCTATTTGTGAAATAATCTTCTCGGGATCTATTGTGCTTTTAAATATATCTACAACTTCTTTATTTTTTTCTAAATTTATATATACATAATCCTTAAAATACTGCATACAAAAATTTTCTATTATATATGTCTTTCCAATTTGTCTCGCTCCTATAATCATTAATGGTGTTTTTGCATTATTTTCTTTCCACTCTATTAATTTTTTCATTATTTTTCTTTCCATAACTTAAGACCGTATTTAACCTTTCTTATAATATTATAACATATTTTTTGAAAAAAATCATAAAAAATTGAAATTTTTTAAAAAAGTCGTGCGAAAAAATTGAATTTTTTCAAAAAAGTGGTGCGAAAAAATTGAATTTTTGCAAGTATAACTTTAAGTAATATTCTCAAAGTTCATACCTTGCCACAAATTTCTTCCCACCATTCTTTTTTCAAATTCATTTACTATCCACATTTTATGCACATTCCATTTAGGAGCAATTAATATATTTTTAGGAGCATCTCCTGTTAATCTATGTATCACAAATTTAGGATTTAAATGTGTTATTATATCTAATAAAGTTTCTATATAATCATCTACATCTAAAGCTTTGTAAGTACCATTTTTATACATATCTGCTAAAACAGTATTTTCTACAACATACACACAATGTATTTTTACTCCTTGTAATTTATGTTTATTTAAGAAATCTACTGTATTTATTACATCTTCTTTACTTTCATTTGGTAAGCCTACCATAATATGTGCTACTACATCTATATTATATTTATTTAATATCCTTACCGCTTCTGTAAATTGCTCACTAGTATACCCTCTATTTATAATTTTACCAATTTCATTATTACTAGTTTGTAATCCTAATTCTACACATACATAGTATTTATCTGCATATGAACTTATTAATCCTGCCACATCTTCATTTATGCAATCTGGTCTTGTGCCTATAGCTATACCTACTATTCTATCATCTATTAAAGCAGAGTCATATTTCTTTTTTAAGTTTTCTATAGTATCGTATGTATTAGTAAAATTTTGAAAATACACTATAAACTTATTAGCTCTTTTAGCTTTATAAGAGTTAAAATAATCTTCTACTTGTCCAGTTATACTTTTACTATTATTTATTAATTCACCTGAACCTTTTTCGCTACAGTAAATACAACCACCATAACCACAAGTACCATCTCTATTTGGACAAGTAAATCCACCATCTATACATATTTTTAATGTACGTTCGCCAAATTTTTCTTTTAAATACTTATTCAAATGGGTATATCCTTCTTCAATATTCATAAATTTATCCACCTTATATTTAATTGATTTTATTAAATCACTAGAAAATACTGGTCTAAAATAAAAATCGAATGTGCAGTAAAAATATATTAGAAATTCTTAAGCTAAATTATGGAAATAGTTCACGTCGAGCCTAAGCGAGGACTAAGTGAAAGGGTGCCATAATTAAGCTTTAGAATTTCTATATATTTTTACAAGCCGAGATTTACTATTTTAGGCTGGTATTTTCTAGTGATTTACCTTATTATTAAAACTAGAATATCATCTTAACAATTATATTATTATTATACATCATTCCACCAACAAATGAGTTGTTTAATTCTTTAAAGAAAGTTGATTCATTGAACATTGGAGATACTAATAACAATATTGCTAATACACCATAAGTTATTACAAAACCTTTTAATAATCCAAAGATTATTCCACCGATTTTGTTAAATTGATTTAAGATTGGTAATTTAGCTATTAAATCAGCTATTACTCTTACAAATACTAATGCTATTCTAGCAACTATATATAATGCTATAAATACTATTCCTTTTATACAAAGTTCAGATATTTCTGTTGCAACTACTTCTAAAGTCTTTCCTTTTGCTTCATCTATTTGCTCATTTATATATGTAGTTATAAAGTTAGATTCGCCATCTTCTGTTGTTTCTTCAGAATTAAAGTTACTTATTATGGCACTTTTAATATTATAGTCAAATTCTGTATTATTTATTACGAATGAAGATACTGGTACAAATAATATAAATGCTATTATTAAAGCTGCGAAAAATGAAACTATCGAAAATGCTAGTCCTACCAGACCTTTTTTATACCCTCTATACAAACAAAATAATATAATTGCTATAATTACTATATCAATAATTATACTCATTTAAAAATCCCCCCTTTTATATTTTTATTATTTTTATTTCATCACTATATTCAATAGCTACTAAAGCATTCGCTATCAATACATTTTTTATATCTTGCCTAGATACATATTTTTTTATTAGCCAACCTGATGATGCACTTATTATTTCTACATCTGTTCCATAATTTACAGCTATAGTATTATCTTTTACATACAATTCTTTTGGCATATCTTCTAATTTATATTCTAAAGTTTTATTTTGTTCTATATCATATATTTTAAGAATATAATTTGTATTTAAAAACCCTCCACTTTGCCTTTCTATGCTAACAACCTTATTAGCAGATTCGATATCTACAAATGTCACATCTGAAGATATTTCTAAAAAATTTTCTGTATTTTCACTCGGAAGCGAAATAACATTATCATACATAGCCACTAATTTTCCATTATCAGTATATTTTAAATTTAATATCATATTATTTGAATTGGCATTATATGTTGCAGAGAATGCTTCTTGTGGATTCGTTTTTGCACTCTCTATAGAAACTATTTTTATTGATGTTTCTATCATTGTTCCTGAAGAATTTAATTCTGCTATTGCCATGTATTTATTGTCGTTTGATATTTCTAAATCTATACAATATGTAGTTGGTAAGTTTGTTCTAAATAATTCTTCTCCATTTGGATTATACAAAACTATTACTGTTTTATATCCAGTCGTTGACATCACAACTCCTACATATCCATTTTTATTTACATATACTTGAGAAATAGTTCCATCTAAATCCTTCTGCCATGCAATATTTTTTTCATTTATTAAATATACTTTATTACCGTTTTTTTCTGCTACAACTAAATATTTATTATTATCATTATATATAGGAGTAGCTATATTTATTTCTAGTTCATTTTCTTTATTTCCGTCTTGGTTATAATATTTTAAAAGATTTTTTTCTAAAACAACTAAATTTCTATCACAAGTCCACGTGTATCGCAAAGTATCTTTTTCTAAAGGAATACTTTTAACATCTGCACTTTCTACTTCTTTTCTTAAAACTGTATAATCCCAAAAATTCCTAAAGTCTTCATTTTTACTATACATAACTAATAAAGATATTGATAATATTGCAATTATAATAATAAGTATAAATGAAATTATTCTTTTTTTATTTACTTTTTTTACTTGTAAGTCAGAATCTTTAGATTTAAAATAAAATAAATTATTTTTCATATATTAAAATTTACATCTCTCCTATTTTGTTATAATTTACATATATATTTATATCAATTTTTTCTAAAATTTGCAAGTATTATTAATAAAATTTGTATAAAACCTAATATGCCTAAAAATGTATACGTTACTCTCATTGTACTAGCAAAGCTTAAATTAACAATTAAAAAACTAAAAAGGCACATTATGATTAAATTTCTTCTATATTTGTTTTTAGTTCTAGAAATATTATTTAAAAAGCTATATCCTACACAGATAATAGAAGTGAATATAGCAAGTAATATTAAAATCACACCTAATATAACGCTTTCATTATTTATAAAATTAGAAATATAAATTATTGGTATTTCTATATTACTTACATCAAAATAATTTAATAAAAGTAATATTAAAATACTTGATATTACAATAATTATAAAAATACTTATACAAATAATTTTTATTTCTTTTTTTGTAATTTTTTCATCTTTTATGCTTACTAATAGTGGAAGTAACATTATAAAATTATATGAAGCATATATAATTGCATCTATTATGAAGGTATTACTATAATCTATTGATAAAGTAATTTCACTACTACTAAATTTCATTATCCCAGATATTGATATATATACCATTGATATTATTAATATTGGTACTAAGAATACATTTACTTTTATAACGTTTTTAACATTTCCTATTAAAACAACATATACTAATACACTTATAATTAACATACTTATATATTTAGAAACTCCATACTGTTGCCACAGTAAGTTTATAAATCCTAATTCCATTATGTAAAAAGTGAATAATAGAAAAATAGTTATGATATTTTCATTTAGATAAGATAAAAATTTATTTTTCCCAAATAATTTACTTACATATTCGTCATAGCTTTTTATATTATAATTTTTTATATAATTTAATACTATATACAATACAAATGAGATTATTAAACTTGATATTACAATTCCTATTATTCCATATATCTTATATTTTCCAAAGAAAAGGTATATTTCTTGACCTGTTGCAAATCCTGCACCTATTAGAGAACCTAAAATTATAGATATTATTTTAATTATTCTATTTATAATATTACCTCCTATCCTATTTTAAATTATGTTTAAGTTCTAGAAAAAATACCTCTATCATAAACTTTAGTAACATATATTTATTTTAGAAGGGATTAAAATGGATTTTATAACGCCTTTTTTTATAGCATTTATATTTGTATTTTTATCAGAATTAGGTGATAAGACACAACTTTTAATTTTATCTTTTTCTACTAAGCTTAAAACTTTTACGATACTTATAGGGATTGCTTTAGGCTCACTTTTTAGTCACGGTCTTGCTATACTTTTTGGGAGTACTTTAGGGAGCATAAATAATTCTAATTTTGAACACATAATACAATTAATTACTTTTTTATCTTTTATTTTAATGGGAATTTATATTCTTTTTTTTCAAAAAAATAAAGATGATGATAATAAAAATTCTTTAAAACTTATTTCTAATTTAAAAATAAATTACGTTTTTATTATTGCTCTTTCTATTGCTATTGGAGAATTAGGAGATAAAACGTTTTTAGCATCTATTGGTTTAGGTGTAAATTATCCTGATTTTAAAATAAGCTTGATTTTAGGCGCAATTTTAGGTATGATTATAAGTGATTGCATTGCTATTTTCCTTGGAAAATTATTAAGCAAAAAGCTTAATACTAATGCTATAAATAAATTATCTGGTATTTTATTCTTACTTTTTGGAATTATAGGGCTAATATTCTTGTAAAAATAATAAATTTATGTTATCATATTAAAGTAAATTTTTTACTGGGGGAATTATTTTGGAAAAATTAATTATTAATGGAAATAAAAGATTATGTGGTGAAGTTACAATTAGTGGAGCTAAAAATGCCGCTGTAGCTATTTTACCGGCAGCATTACTTATAGATGGAGAATGCACTATTGAAAATGTGCCACATATTAGTGATATAAATATGTATATTGAGATTTTAAGATCTCTAGGAGCTAAAATTAATTGGATAGATACAAATACTTTGACTATAGATTCTAGAAATATTGAATATTCAGATTCAACTATCGAACTTACTAGAAAATTTAGAGCTTCATATTATTTAATTGGCGCTTTACTTAGTAGATTAGGTAGTGCACACGTTGGACTTCCTGGTGGCTGTAATTTAGGAGATAGACCTATAGATCAGCATATTAAAGGTTTTGAAGCTTTAGGTGCAGAAGTTGTTGTTAAAGATGGAAATATTTATGCAAAAAGCAAAAAACTTATTGGTACAAATGTTTATATGGATATTGTATCTGTAGGTGCTACTATAAATGTTATGCTTTCAGCAGTACTAGCTAATGGAACTACTACTATTGAAAATGCTGCAAAAGAGCCTCATATTGTAGATGTTGCAAACTTTTTAAATACTATGGGTGCTAATATTAAAGGTGCTGGTACTGATATTATAAAAATTAAGGGTGTAAAAAAATTGCATGGAGATACTACTTATTCTGTTGTACCTGACCAAATAGAAGCGGGAACTTTTATGTTAGCTGCTATGGCAACTAAAGGCGATATTACTATAAAAAATTGTATATCTAAACATTTAGAGTCTGTTTCTGCTAAAATTATAGAAATGGGCGGTATTATAGAGGATTATAATGATTCTGTTAGAGTTATATGTAATAAACGTCCTAAAAAAGCTAATATAAAAACTTTACCTTATCCCGGATTTCCAACAGATTTACAACCTCAAATAGGTGTAGTTTTAAGTCTTGCTGAAGGTACAAGTATAGTAAATGAAAGTATTTGGGATTCCCGTTTCCAATATACATATGAATTAAATAAAATGGGAGCAAATATTACTCCACAAGGGAAAACTGCAATATTCGAAGGTGTGGAAAAACTTTCTGCAGCACCTATTGCAGCTACAGATTTAAGAGCAGGTGCGGCGCTTTTAATAGCTGCTTGCGCAGCAGAAGGAACTAGCGAACTTTCTAATCTACAACATATAGATAGAGGTTATGAAAATATTGAAGAAAAATTTAGAAATCTTGGAGCTGATATAAGGAGAGTAACTATTTAATAATATGTTAATGTACTTATATATTAATATTTTGCAATCAAAGACCCGGATTGTTAACCCCAGCTATGTTTTTGATAAAAAATATTAATATATGAGTACAATAGTATTATAAAGTAATATTATAAATAATTAAAGAAGGAATAAAATTATGTTAAAATTTTGTAGTTTATATAGTGGAAGTTCTGGTAATTCACTATATGTAGAAAATAACGATACGAAAATACTTGTTGATGCAGGGACAAGCGGGAAAAAAATTATTGAGGCTTTAAACTCATTAAATGTTGATATTTCAGAAATAAATGGTATTCTTGTAACACATGAACATTCTGACCATACTTTAGGTTTACCTGTTTTATCAAAAAAATATAATATACCAGTATATGCTAATGAAAAGACTTGGAGTGTATTACCTACTGATAAAATTAAGAATCAAAAAGTATTTAATACAAATGAACCGTTTTTAATTGGAGATTTAAAAATAGAGCCATTTCCTATACCTCATGATGCTATTGCTCCTTGTGGCTTTAATATATATTCGTCTAATCAAAAAATAAGTATAGCAACTGATATTGGACATGTTACTCCAACTATTGTTGAAAATTTAAAAAACAGTTCATTCTTATTATTAGAAGCTAATTACGAACCTAAAATATTACAAGCTTCTCCATATCCTTATTATTTAAAAAGGAGAATTGCTGGTAATAATGGTCACTTATCTAACGAAACTGCAGGAAAATTAATTACAGAGCTTTCTAATTATGGCTTAAAACACGTTATGCTAGGTCATTTAAGCAAGGAAAATAATTTTCCAGAGCTTGCATACCAAACTGTATTAAATGAATTAACCGCTAAAAATATTTCTTTAGATAATTTAGAAGTTTCTGTAGCTAGTAGAAATGAACCTAGTTCAGTTATTAATATTTAAATAAAGGGGGGCTTGTAGAGGGTATATTACTAAAAACAAAGCAAAAAAACAAATACTTTCTATTTAGTCCCTCTACAAATTTAAAAACTTTTGGATTTTTTACCTAGATACTAGGCTAAAAGATCGTAAAATTTTGATTAAAAATAGCTATCACAAAGTTTTAAATAAATTATACTAGGTAATAACAATTTTTATATTTTACAAGCTCTATAATATCACGAAAATAGCTTAAAGTCAACAAAAATCGTGTGTCAAAAATCTACATAATTTGACACACAAGGCTTGCTACAACCATTCCAACAAAATCTCCACATAAAGCTGCTACTAATACATACCTTATTTTCTTTATTTTAACTGCCGCCGTATAAATTGCTATAGTATAAAAAGTTGTCTCTGTAGAGCCCATAATAGTTGATATAATATGTCCGCAACATACTATCTACTCCATATTGATTAAGCATATCAACTGCTATTGCCATCGCTGCACTCCCGAGATATTGGCCTTAACATCATAAGTGGTAATATTTCACTAGGGAGATGCAAAATATTAGATATTGGCAATATTATTTTTACAATAAAATCAAGTATTCCCGAACTTCTAAGCATACTTACGGCCATAAATAATCCTAACAATGTTGGAAAAATACTAATTACAATTTTGGCACCATCTTTTGCACCAGCCATAAATAAATCATAAACTTTTTTCTTCTCTTTAATTCCATATATAACAATTAATAATATAATACCCGGTATAGCAAAAGTTGATAAAGTTTGAACTATTTGCATAATTTCCCTACCATTTCTTACTTAATATTTTGCTTAATATTACTACAGTACTAAATGCTGCTATTGTAGCAATCCATACAGGAATTATAATCGATGTTGGGTTTGTAGAATTTAATGATGTTCTTACTGCTATTACTGTTGTTGGTATAATCTCTAATGAAGCTGTATTTATAACTATTAACATTGCCATAGAATTAGAGAGCCTATCCTTTTCTACATTCTTCTCTTGCATAGTTTCCATAGCTTTTAAACCTAGAGGTGTAGCAGCATTTCCTAATCCTAATATGTTAGCTACCATATTCATAGAAATTTCTTTATACTCTTTATCCTCCTTTTTTATATCTGGAAATATAATTCTCATAATGGGAGATAAAAGTTTAGTTAATTTTTCTATAAGAGATGTATTGGTAGCTATTTCCATAATACCATTCCACAAACAGAGAGTTCCAAAAAAAGTTAACATTAAATTAACTGTACTCTCTGCCGACTCAAAAATAGATGCATTAACTTCATCTACTCTTCCAACACAAAATGCATATATAATTGATACTATTATAAATATTGGCCATATTATATTTAACAATTAAAAACTCCTCAATTAAAAATATTATATATTAAAATATTATTCTAATTTCAAATGTTTTAGAACATATGTTACGATTCAATAAAAAATTGATATATAGCTATTTTTAGTCAAAACATAGCTAGGGTGCCACAATCCGGGTCTTGACTTGCAAATAGCTATATATCAATTTTTCGCAAAAGTTCTATATTCTCTTACTGAATTGTAACGAACATAGGAAAATGCTTTAAAATATATTGAAAAATTTTATAAATAAATGTATAATTATAAATAAGCTAATACTTACGAGAAAGGTAGATGATAAAGATGGAAAGTAAATATACTGGAAGCAGTAAAGAACTTGAAGAAGCTAAATCTAAAGGAATAACTGGAAAAGCTAAAAAATTTATTGCTTCTGCTTTAATGGCAGGTAGCTTAATGGCTGTTGGAACTCCAACGTATGCATATAATGATTATACTCAAGAAGAATTAAGTCATCATTACGAAAAAGTCGAAGAAGTAAAAAATATGTATGATAGTACTTATAATAAGACTTTTGAGGCTCTAAACAAAGCATATGAGAACAAAGAAATATCTAAAACAGAATATGAACTAGCTCTTGGTGGTCTTGAAAAAGTTAAATCAACAGGAGTAAATCAAGTTAATGAATTGAAAAATAAATTTACTAACATAAAAGATAAAAATTTAATATATATGAAAACTTTAGAACCAAAAGAAGGAGATACAAAAACAAGAGTAACCTTAAATCTTAATGATATTACAAGTTTAAATAAGGAACAAATAGAAGCTCTAGAAAAAAAATACCATATTGATTCTATCTCTTTAAATAGATATTACGAGTTAGATAGAGGTTCTAAGGCTGAAAGACAATTTACATATTCACCTGAAACTTATAAAAAAATGCTTAATGTTATGGACGAAAAATTTGGTGATTTAAAAAATAACAAAAATTTAACAGATTTGGAAAAAGTGACTATAGTTTTAAAACGTATGGAAAATATTAAGTATGATTTGGAAGCTCTAGAAATTCCTGATTTAGGAAATCCTAAAGCAAATACATCTAGAAACATGGAAGATCCTCTTTTTAATAATACTGCAATATGTGCCGGATACACCGATTTATTTAAAAACACAATGTCATATTTAGGTATAGAATCTAAAGAAATTCGAGGATACGTAAATACTATGTATAATCCTAATACATACATAGGGCAACCTAATCATGCATGGAACCAAGTTAAAATTGATGATAAGTGGTATAATTTAGATATTACTCAAATGGCACAAAATAAGGACATTCTAGATCCTAATAAAAAACATCCATATTTATTTACTAGTGATAGTGAGTTAAATGCTCAACGAAGTAATAAAAAACAACACATTATAACCTCTTTATTCTCTCCTAGAGAAACATATACTCCTATTTTAGGTTCACATGAGGAAGCAAAAGAAAGTTTATCAGAAAAAGAAATAGATGTGGCATTAAATAAAGCTATTGAATATGAAAAAAATTTAGAGAATTCTAAAAATAGAAATTCTTCTCAAAGAAACTTTAGAACAGAGCTTTCTAACAATGGTAAATATTCTAATTTACTACCAAACAAAGACTCACAAAATAGTAGAACAGAAGATATATCTTTAAATCGTGAAAATGATGATTTAGATAGGAGTTAAAAAAAGTCAAAAAAACTTGACTTTTTTTCTTTTTTACACTATAATATATTTGTTTTTATGCAGCCATAGCTTAACTGGATAGAGCATTTGGCTACGAACCAAAAGGTTGGGGGTTCGAGTCCCTTTGGCTGCACCAAAACAATTCCATGTGATAATAATTTTAAATATATAAATGAATATGAGGATAAAAATAATAAGAAGGAGTGTGAAAAAAATGAGCGAAAGCCAAAAACAAAGCATAATCAATATAAATGAGATTTTACCAAAACTTAGTGAAAGCGAAATGAATGTAGCTATTGCTTTTTTTGATAATCTACTAAATATGAAAGTATTAGCACTTGTTCCAGATGCAATAATAGAAAATATGGATACAACGGAAAAATTAATGTTAATTGAATATTATTCAAAAAGTGAAGCTGAAAGAAAAAAAGATGAAGAAGAATCAATTCCACTTGATGAAATCTTAAAAGAAGAGGGGTTAAATTAATGGAATACACAATAAAAATAGAAAAGAAACCTAAAAAATTCATTGATAAACAAGATAAAGGAACACGAGTAAGAATATATGAAGCAATTAAAAACTTGCCATTGGGAGATGTAAAAAGAATGCAATCAAAACAAGAATTATATAGATTAAGAGTAGGCGAGTTTCGTTTTATCTTTAAAATTTTACACAATGAAATAATTATAAATGTAATTGATGCAGATAATAGAGGAGATATATATAAAAAATATAAATAATAGGAGGATGCCCTAATAAGAGCATCCTTTTTAGAGTTTTAGTTTCCTACGTGAATAATCTTTCCTGGTCTTGCAAAGACCATTCTAAAGGTACCGTTCTCCAACTTTGAGTTCTGAAGGAAGAATTTTTCCTTCCGGAAGATTTCTTCCAGATCGTCTAAAAGTCCGTTGCGATGAGCTTTTTTATACTTTTTTCAAATTTTATAGATTCACTTTATTTTTTCAAACATTCTCAAAGTATTTTCATAAGTTATTTTAGCTAATTCCTCCAATGAAATTTGTTTTAAATCAGCTATTTTTTGTGCAGTAAGCTTCATATTGATAGAGTTATTTCTCGTTCCTCTTAAAGGTTCTGGACTTAAATATGGCGCATCTGTTTCTATTTGTAATCTATCTAAAGGAATTAAATCTATACATTCTTTTACATTTTTAGAGTTTTTAAAAGTTACTGGTCCTGCAAATGATATATTAAATCCTAGACTCAGAGCGTCTTTTATTAATTCCATATTTAATTGGCAACAATGAAATACTCCCCTTTTATTTGGTAATATTTTATTTTTTAATATATCTATTGTATCGATATATGCATCTCTACAATGTATTACTATTGGTAGATTTACTTTATTTGCTAATTCTATTTGCTTTATAAAAGCATATTTTTGTTCTTCCTTTTTATCTTTTGTATAATGATAATCTAAACCTATTTCTCCTATTGCAACTACTTTTTTATGGGTAGATAAATTTTCAATTTCTAATATATCTTTATCTATATTCTCTATATCTTGCGGGTGTATTCCTGCTGTTGCATAAATAAAATCATATTTTTCTGCTATTTTTATTGCTTCTTTACTCGTTTCTACATTACTACCTGCTACTATTATTTTAGTAATACCGTCTTTGTACATCTTTTCTATTAATTCATCTCTATCATTATCGAATTGTTCATCATTATAATGTGCATGTGAATCAAAAAATTCTATCATATTTGTCTTTTCCTCCTATTTTATATCATCTACCACTTTCATAAGATTCTTATCTTTTTTATTAATAAAATATATAAATATAGCTGTAATTCCGAAAGTTACTACGTATGCACCTATACTAAATAATAAATTGCCATCAACTAAATTACTTCCAGCGATTGTTGAAGATATTATAGATGGAATTCTAGCTATAATAGATATAAACACAAATCTATATATATTTATTGGTAGAAGAACTGCTATGTATGTTATTATATCTTTTGGCGTTCCCGGTATAAAATATAATAAAAATATTATTATTTCTATTTTCTTTTCATTCTTAAAAAATTTACTATTTTCTATTTTTTCTATTCTTTCTTTTTTTACAAATAAATATATAAATCTTTTCCCTAATACTTTTACTAAAAATATTATTAATAATGTGCTAATAAAAGTTCCTAATAAAATTATTAACAAACCTTTAATTGGCCCAAAGCACATTCCACCTAGGATTTCTACAGGTTCTCCTGGCAATATAGGAAGTAATATTTGAGCGCACATTAATCCTATTAATAAAAAGACACCTTTTATTCCTAATGAATCTATTGTTACTTTAAAATTTTCTCGCCCTTCTGCTGTTAATAATTCCTTAAATAATGGGAAAAGTTGCATTGTAAAATATACAAAAAATGTTACAACAACTAATATTATAAGTATTTTTAAAAATAATTCTTTTTTATTCATAATCCATTTTATTCTCCTATAACAAGTTAAAAAGGAACGTTACTATTAGATAGTAATTGTTCCCTTATATTATTTTATATTATTAAAATACATAATTTTGTGGATTTTGGCAACTACCTTGAACTCTTACTTCAAAATGCAAATGTGATCCCGTTGAATTTCCTGTTGACCCCATTGCTGCAATCGTTTCACCTGCCGATACATTTTGCCCTGCCGTTACATATAACTGGCTACAATGTGCGTAATATGTTTCTATTCCGTTTCCATGATTTATTACAATATACTTTCCGTATCCACTAGTTGTAGTTCCTGAAAAAGTAACTGTTCCACTAGCTGCTGCTTTTATAGCAGTTCCTGTTGAATTTGCTATATCTAAACCTGTATGGAAAGATGTTCTTCTATATCCAAATCTTGATGTTATAACTCCATTTGTAGGCTCTAATAATGCCATTCCTAATTGAACTACATTACCTGTATTATTTACAGTTTTAGTATATGCAGAATATGAATATGATGAAGTTGTACTTTTGATTACAACTGGTTTAGCTTCATATAAATCTTCAACTACTTGTGCTGTATCTGAAAAATCAGCTAATGCTAATTCATATTTTTTTACAACACCTAATTTATCTATATTATTGCTTTCTTTTTCTTTTAAATCTGAAATAACTTTTTGTGCATCATCATAAGTAGCAAATGAAGCTTTTTCTTCACCATTTAAAGTAACTGTATAGTATTCATAATATGGTGTTCCTTCTGATATTACTTTTTCAAATATCTCATCATCATTAGCTACAATATTATTTTTTAATAAACACATCTCATATTGAGGTAACTCATCAATTTGTACGAATGCTACGTTATCCCCTTGTCCATTTTCGATATAATCATTTATTTTAGCCTGTAAGGCCGCTTTATTTTCACTATACCCTAAGAACTCTCCATTTAGCGTTACACTATATATCGGTCTATATATATATATAAATGCGCAACCTATTAATAATAATCCTATAATCGCTAATATTAAAAATCTTATAGAGGTCCTCATTTTTATAATTATATTTTTACCAATATTTATTATAACCCACTCCTTTTAAAAAACATCTACTATATTTTACAATAATTTATATTTTTTTTCAAATCAAATTTTTTAGAAAAATTATGAATATTATTCCTTATTATTCCTTTTTTCTTGTATTTTTATACATTTTTCTTTATTATACTAAATTTTCCTTTATTTCTATTTTTTTGAATAGTATTTTTAAATTTGTCTATACTATAATCAGATTAAAAGAAAGGAATGATTTTATGGCAGGATTAAACCAAATGGAATTACAACATTTACGTCATTTAATTGGTGCACAAGATACTTCATATCAAAAATTTAATTCATATGCACAAGCTTGTAATGACCCACAAATAAAACAATTATTTATGAAGTCTGCACAAGATGCATTAAACACTAAACAAACTCTTATGTCATTTTTAAATTGTTAAAAGGAGGATATTTATGGACGAGAAATTTATGATGAATGATACTTTAGCTGATTCAAAAAGTGCTTTAACAGCTTATCAAACAGCTATTTCTGAAAGCGCTAATATCGAACTTAGACAAACTTACCAACAACTTCGTAATTCTTGTGAAAGTTTCCAATACGAAGTTTTTAAAATTGCTAATGCAAAAGGTTATTATAAACCTGCTCAAGCTGCAACTCAAGAAGAAATTACTACTGTAAAAAATGAATTAAATAGCTAATAAAAAAACCTAAATTATTTTTTTAATAATTTAGGTTTTTTATTTATTTTCTAATTAATTAAAAAAATAATATTTAAAATTAAAGAAATTAATAAAATAAATAAAATTATTTTTCCTAATTTTTTATATTTTTTTAATATTTTAAATTCATAATTTTCTTTATATATTTTTTCTATTTTTTCTGATTTTTTATTTAAATTAAATATTTTGTTTAATTTATTATTTATTTTTATTCCAATATTATCTTCTGTAAATTCGTTATTTATTATTTCATTATAAATATTTTTATAATTTTCTAATGATTTTAATTTTATATTATTTTTTTCAATATTTTCTAATAATTCTTTTTTATATAAATTTAAAATTAAATTATATAAATATTTATTTTCATAATCATATGGCATTTTTGTATAATTTGATAATTCTAAATTATTTGTTAATAAATTCATGCTTTCACTTGTAAAGCCTATTTTTATAAATTTCCAATTATTTATTCTTAAAATTGCATTTTCTTCATCTTCAAAAGTTATATCATAATTACTTGGATATACATTTACATATTTTAAAAAATCATTTTCTAATCTGTCTACTTCATTATTCCAATTTTCTGAATCTACACATGTATATGAATATGTAAAAAATCTTTTATTTTCAATTTTATACATAATAATTTCTTCTAATTTTTTTATTAATTCAAAATTATTTTTTAATAAATTATTTTCTATATTTATTTTTTCATAAGATTTTAATTTAGAAAATTCAGAATTAATATCTTTCATTTTATAATTAAAATTTAAAATATTATTTAAATTTAATTTTTCATTTAATAATTCTGTTTTTATTATTAAAAAACAAATACCTGTACTAAAACATATTAATTCTATTTTTGATATTTCATAAATTAAATTATTTTCTAAATTATTTTTTTCTTTATTTTTATTTTTTATTTTATATTCAAAAATATTACATTTATTATTTAATATTTTTTCATTATTATTATTTTTTTTATTTATATAAAATGTATTAAAATAATCTTTTTTTATATTATTTTTAAAAAAATCATAAATTTCTAAATCTTTTTCTTTTTCAAATATTTTTAATTTATAATTTTTATTATTTAATAATTTACATATATATTCTTTATATTCTATATTTTTTAAAAAATATGAATATATAAAATATGAATAATGATAATTAACTTTTGTTTCCATATGTGCTCCTTTTGTTTTTTCTTTTATTTTGTGTTTTTTACATATCTGTATAATAATTCATGTTTAAATCTTTTCCTAAATAATATTTACCAATAAAATCAATCACTAAATTATCTTCTAATTCATATGTAGGTTCTACTATTAGTCTTCCCATTCTATCTATTACGCCCCATAAATTATTTAATTTTACTGCAGAATATCCATATTCATTTTGTTCTTTTGCATCGTCATATATATAATCTACAACAACATTGTTGTTCCTATCTATATAACCATATTTTCCATCTTTTTTACTTAAATATAATGTTTTTCCTGATAATATTTCGTTATTATTTTTTTCTTCAAATCTAAAATTATAATATTTATAATCATCGCCTATTCTAACTCTTATATAGCCATCTTCTGTATTAACATCTGTTATTATTCCTGCTAATTTATAGTTAAATTCAGAATCGTATACTTCTGTTTCATAATTTTCATTTTCAGCTTCTATAAAATTAGCATCCCTTCTATATGATATTGATAAATATTTAAAATCTATTTTATTATTTCCACTTAAATCAATAATCCCTACTTTTCCATCTCTACTTGCGATATAATTATTACCAAAAGTATATTCTAAATAATCATAATCTGTTTCAAATAATCTATTTCCGCTCTTATCTAATACATTATATGTATCACCATTTTTCACTAATATATTTTCATTATTTATAGAAATTACTTCTTCAAATCCTTGATCTAAAATTACATTATTTTCATCATCAATTATTTTTAATGTATCTCCATCCCTTACTACATATAAATCATTATTTGCCACTCTTTCAACTCCATCATACTGTGGCTCTATTATTAATCTATTATTACTATTAATTATTCCATATCTATCTTCATCGTTTACTACAATATATCCCATTTTATTTTCAGTACCTAATGGATATATATTCTTATATATTGGTTCTACTATAATTGTTCCTAATCCGTTACATATCCCTACTTTGCCGTCTTTTTGTATTAGTAGAGCATCACTTACTGTTTTTAATGTTTCTATTCTTTCATATTCACATCTTAATAATTCTTTTCCTTCGTAATTAATAATGCCATAATATCCTTCTTTTTGAACTTTTAAAATATTTTTTTCATACCATATATTATTATTTGAATCATAATTATCTAATAATTCTATTTTATCGTAATTAGTAAAAATTTCTTGATTATTTTTATTTAAAACTTTTACTTTATATGTATCATTTTCTAAATTCATATCATATGTGCAAATAAATATATCTCTTGTATTATCTGGAACTACTATCATTTCAGAATATATTGAATTAATAACAAAATTACCATTGCTATCAATTACACCCCATTTTCCTTCTGTATATACTGGAAAATATCCTAAAACGGCATCATTAGCGCCAGAGCCCATATTATCAGTTGATAATATTTTTTGAAAAGATATTATACACATAATTAATACTATTATAGCAATTATAAATCCAATTACTTTTTTTATATTTATTTTACTAGTACCATCTTCGTATCTTTTACCTTGTCCCATATAGCCTCCATTTTAAAATTTAATATCTATAATATATCATAATTCTTATGTTTCTTCAATAATTTTTACTATTTTTTCACAATTCTTAAAACTATTACCGTCATATCATCTTTTGCAATCCCCATAGAATTATCTTTTGCCTCAGATATTAAAATATCAGCTATTTTTTGAACATTTGTTGTTTCCATACTTTCTAAAGCTTTTTTCAACCAATTATTTTCATTTATATCTTCTATTTTAGAATCTAATAATCCATCTGAACACATTATTATTATATCATTTTCTTTTAAGTCTTTTTCGTATACAACAAAATCTATATTTTCTAATATCCCTGCTGGTAGTCCTACAGAATTTATTTCTGAAACTTCTTTCCCACTTTTTATAAATGTAGGACAAGCAGCATTTTTTATACATTCTATATTACCTGCAAATAAGTCTAAAATAGCAATATCTAATGTAGCAAATATTTCTTCATTATTATTAAGATTTATTGTTGAATTTATTAAGTTTATTGAGGCATCTTTATCAAAACCTTCTTCTAATAATTTTTCTAACATTTTTAATGCAAGTTCGCTTGATTTTTTAGCTTCTTTTCCAGAGCCCATACCATCACTTATTGCAATTAAATATTTTCCGTCTTCTAATTTACTTTTTATATAACTATCTCCAGATATTTTATTATTATTTTTTGTTATTTTAGACATTCCCATTTGTAACATATATTTATCTTTAGTTGAATATTTTTGTAATATATTTTTTTTATCAATTTCTTTTGTTTTTTCATATTTTATTTCTTGCTTTAATGTATCTGATAATATTTTTTCAATTAAAATTTTATTATCTACATCGCTATTTAATAAATATAAATAAATATTATATTTATTATTTTTTTCTTTTTTTATTTTTATATTTTTTAATTTAATATTTCTCGTTTTTAATATTAATCTAATTTCTGTTTCTAAATCATCATATTTTTTATCAAATTTTTTATCTATATCTTCTGCTATTGTATTAATTACTTTTGATACTCCATTTAATTCATTAGAAACATTTTTCCTACTTTGTATTATTTTTTGTTTCCAAATAAAATTCATTTTACTTATTTGGTATGTATAATTTATAACTTTTAATATTACTTCCATATCATTTTTTAATTTTATATTTTCTTCAAATCCAATTATATAATTATTATTTTTTTCAAATATTTTTGCTAAATCATATATGTTTAATTCATCTTTTTTACAAAGTTCTAAATAAATATCTTTTAATATATTATTTTTTGTATTTACTATATCTTCATATATTAAATTATCTTTAGCAGATTCTATATTTATTAAAACTTCATCCATAAATGCTTTTAAATTTTCTTTTTCTAATTTTTCATGAATTTCATCATTTTCTTCATCATTGTACGATTTAGCTATTTCATTTAATGTATTTGAAAAACTATTTAATTTATATATTGTATCTTTACTTTCTTCTAGTAAACGTTCTTTATTATATTGAAATAATTGCCTATCTCCCATTATATCATTTAATTTTAATTCTATTTTTTTAGGCATTAAAATTAAACCTAAAGATGCTATAAATATTTCTCTTAAATGTATTATAGCTACTGTATTACCATTAGATACATATGTTAATATTATATTACCTAAAATAAATCCAATAATTACACCTATTTTTCCAAATTTAGATAATAATCCTGCTAATAATCCTGAAAAGGCATATACGGCTATTAATATAGGTTCTGAATTAAAAATTAATCCTATTGTTACACCTTCTACTACACCCAAAGTTGCTCCTACAAGCATACCGTTTTTCCAACCCATAACCATTATTATGAATATGCATAAAACGTTACATATAGATATTCCATATATATTAAAATCACCTAATGCTGATATTGCTATAGATAATAAAAGGCTTGTCCCTATTAATTCTTCAATAGAAAAAACTTTTTTTACGCCATAATTTTTTATTACACCTATTGAATTAACAAAAATTTTATAAAAAATATATACTGCACCTACATATAGAATAGATTGTAAAATGCTATATACAGTATTATCTATCACACACAATTTTAAAATTTGTATTATTATTACTGATATAATTAAATACTTTGCTAATCTTATTTTTTCGTTTTCTTCTGTTCCTACAAATTTTTTAGGTTTAGCAACCATTATTGTTGATATAAAAATTATAGCAGTCATTACATACATAATTGTACTAATTGTACCAAAGCTCAAATATGTACCTATAGCGCATAATAATACTAAAATCCCAACTGGTATATTTAAGCTACAAAAAGCTCCTAACATAGACACGGCAAAAGGATTTAATTCTCCATTAAATCCTACCATAGATATAAAAAATGATACGATATATAATATAATTAACTTTATATTTATATTTTTTAAAATAATATTATTATAAAAAATACTGCTATTATTAAAAATATTTTGCACAATATTCTTAACCAACTATGACACCCCTACTCTTTCTTAAATTTATATTCATCCTTATTTTAGTACATTTTAATTGAAAAACTTGTCACTTTACTGTATATTTAAGAAAAAGTTTTTTACAATTTATTATCTTTTTCCAAGTAATCCTTATTTATATTACATAACACGTATTATTTTATTATATTTTTACATATTTTTCAATAGTTTATTTAAAAATTTTCCTTTAATCCTACTAAATACATTTTTAGATTAGATAAATCTGTTACAGAAATATTTCCATCATAATTAACATCTGCAGCTTCTGCTTGATAATCATCTAATGTGGTTATACCAACTATTCTCATTTTTAATCTTGATAAATCTACAACGCTCACTTTACCATCTGAATTCACATCACCTGATACTACTAATGTATATTCTGAATTATCACTTAATCTTAATCTCGTTCCAGAAAATACGTAATCTAAATCTCCCATTTCTTTATTTCCTAAATCATAAAATTGCATATTTGCATATGTTGATACATTATTTTTAAAGTCATTTATACTTGTTTCTTCTGCAATTCTAGTTATATAATTAATTTCTTCATTTAAAGAATTTTCTTTTTTCAATATTAAATATTTGTCTGAAGTTATTGTGGATGTTCCTGAAACTCTTACAGTTACAGTAACAGAATATCCACCATCTGATGTTACACCTCTTACAGTTATAACTCCTGCTGAAATACCTTTAACTTCTCCATTTGAATTAACTGTAGCAATTCCTGCATTACTACTTGTCCAAGTTATACCTTTATTTGTAGCATTATTAGGTAAAACAGTTGCTACTATTTTTTCAGTTTGTCCTATTTCTATAGTTATAGTGTTTTTTTCAACTTGTATACCTGTTACAGGAACATTAGCTGCAAATATTGTTGTTGAAGTAATTAATAAAATTAATAAAATTATAATACTAATACTTTTTTTCATATATATCACCTTTTAATATTATTTGTTATTATTTTACTACATTTATATCATATAATCAATACTAAAAATATAAAATTGTTACAATTCAGTAGGCATTTAAATAAAAGCTTGATATATAGCTATTTGCAAGTCAAGACCCGGATTGTGTCACCCTAGCTATGTTTTGACTAAAAATAGCTATATATCAAGTTTTTATAAAATTTTTACTGAACTGTAACATAAAATTGTAACATTTTATATTTTGTTTTAATATTATACCTTATAAAGCATATATTTAAATATGGAGGGGTTTTTTTTGAGTAATAATAATATGGATATGAATCAATTATTATCTATGCTTTCTAAAATGGATAAAAAAGATTTACAAAAAGGAATTGAACAAGCCAGCAAAATTTTAAATTCTAAAGATAAAAATGATATTATTAATAAATTTAAAAATAATAATAATTAGTGGAGGTAGTTATGGAAGATATGTCTAATTTAATATCTGAATTTTCTAAAATGATAGAAAAAAATGGTGTTCCTGATAATTTAAAAGATATTATAAATAATATTAATTCTGATAATAAAAATAATACTTCTAATAACTCGAATAATGATGTATCTTCTTTTGATCTTAATAATATCGACATTCAAACATTTTTAAAATTAAAATCTGCATTAGATAAAATGAATTCACAAAATAATCCTAATACACAATTATTGTTAGCTCTAAAACCGTATTTAAAAAATAGCAAAAAAGAAAAATTAGACCAGTATATAAAATTAATGAATATTTCTAGTATTATAGAAGTGTTGAACAATAATGAAGGTGATAAGAAAAATGGTTTATGATTATCCCTACCACAGAAATAATTTTTATAATAATTTTTATAATAACATAAAAAATACTAATGAGGATAATTTTAAAAATGATATAAATAGAGATAATTACGAAAATTTTAATATTAATAATTCTGAAAATAATTTAAATAAAAAAAATTTAGAAAATATTAAAGAAAATAAAATTAGTAAAAATAACGATAGATGTGTTGATGATGATAGTGTAATTAATATTTTAGGAATTAAATTAAGTTTTGATGATTTATTAATTTTAGGATTATTATATATTTTATATTCAGAAGGTAATAAAGATATAAGTTTATATATAGTGCTAATTCTTTTGTTAATGAGTTAGCACTAAAATTCATATGCAATTTATTTTTTATTATTTTCTTCTTCTTTTTTAACATAATTGTCTAAGTTTAATTCTTTTTTTAATTCTTCTTCTGTTGGTAAATATAATTTATACTTTGAAGCAAAAATTTGATTATTATCTTCAGGCAAAGTGTATTTTACAATTTGGTCGCTTTTATCTGCACATAATACGATTCCTATTGGTGGATTATCACCTTCGTTCATCATTTCTCTTGTATAATAGTTTACATACATTTGCATTTGCCCTAAATCCTGATGAGTTAAATCTCCTAATTTTAAATCTATTATTACGAAACACTTTAATATATAATTATAAAATATTAAATCAACAAAAAAATGCCTTCCGTCAAATGTTATTTTTTGTTGTCTTGCTACAAAAGAAAAACCTCTTCCTAATTCTAATAAAAATTTTTGTAAGTGATCTATGATTGCTTGTTCCAAATCTTTTTCATAAAAGCTAGTTTTCCCTTCTAATCCTAAAAATTCTAATACATACGGATCTCTTATAATATTTTTAGGCTCTATTTTTTCTGATATTCCTATTTCGTTTTTAATTGAATCTTTATCTTGACTTGCTAATAATCTTTCATAGTAAAAAGAATTGATTTGTCTTTTTAATTGCCTTACACTCCAATTACTTTTTATACATTCATTAGCATAAAATTCTCTGGCTTTATTATCTTCTACTCTCATTAATAAATTATAATGTGACCAGCTCAATTCGCTAGACAGTGTCTGGCGAATTGGAAATGTACGATAAAATTGCCTCATATTTTTTAAATTTGTAACTGTAAAACCTCTTCCAAATTCTTTTGTTAGATGTTCAGATAAATATTCTAATAACTTTTTCCCATATTCTGCTCTATCATTTTCTCCACATGCCTTGTGTATTTCTTGTCCTATTTCCCAATATGCTTGTACCATTGCTGAATTAACAGCAGAATATACCTTCGATTGTGCTATTAAAACGCTATTTCTAATTACTTTATACGATTCTTCTGGTTTTTTTATTATTTCATTATTACTCATACTTTTCCTCCTTCTAATTTTGTAACATAAATTATTATAATTTTTTAATAACTTGTTAATACTATTTCATTATTCTCCACATGAGCATATGTTTTTAATTTATCATTACTCTCATTTTCTCCTTCATTTTCCCATAGTAAGTTAGCAATTCTTAGTTGTGGAGCTTCTATATTATCTGCTGCAATTATTGCTTTTTTATTTCCTTTTGCACCTGCGTGAGCTACACCTCTCAAGTCTCCTAAAACTACTATATTTTCACCTGCTACTATTTCTGCTCCTGCATTAACATCTCCTATTACTACTATACTTCCTTCATACATAATTTTATTTCCTGATCTTATTGGACTAATTATATATTTCGTTTTACTTTCTTCCACGTCCTCTTCAAATACTTCTTTTATTAAGTATAGTCCTAATTCTACTTCTTCTTTTTTTTCTTCCTCTTCCATGATACTCCTACCTTTCATAATTAATATATATATAATTTTATCTATAGCTTAATATATAGCTATTTTTAATCAAAACATAGCTAGGGCATAACAATCCGGGTCTTGATTTGCAAATAGCTATATATTAAGCTTTTAAATATTATATTTTAATTATTATTTTCTATGTTTTTAACATTAAAACCAAAATATTCATCCATAATATCTCTAGCTATATGTGCTGCATAACTACCTTTACTTCCATTTTCTATCATCACTACTATTGCGATTTCTGGATTTTCGTATGGTGCAAAACTAGCAAACCAACCATTTGTATAATTACCTGCTTCCGCTGAACCTGTTTTACCAGCTACATCAAATTCAAAATCATAAAATGCTCCATATGCTGTTCCATCGCCTTCTTCTGTAACTGAACGCATACCTTCTTTTACGATTCTTAAACTATTTTCACTAATTTTCAATTCTTCTGTATTTGTATTTTCATATCCAAAATCACTTTTTATTTTATTTAATATTTCATCTCTATTAAGTTCTTCTCCTACTGAATTTGTTATACTTTTTATTATAGTTGGGTTTACTACATTTCCTCCATTAGCTATCATACTAATATACTTTGCCATTTGTATAGGAGAAAAACTATTTTGGCCTTGTCCTATTACTGCAGATAAAGTATTTCCTAATTTCCATTCTTCTCCTGTTTTTTCTAAATTTTCTCTAGTTGCTAATGTTCCTTCATTTTCATTAGACAATTCAATTCCCGTTTTACTGCCTAAACCAAAATATTTAGCGTATTCTTCTATAGGCTCTATTCCTAATCTATAACCGACTTCGTAGAAGAAACAATTACAAGAATATTTTAATGCTTGTTTTACATTTATAGTGCCATGATTACCACCTGTTTCAGAATATATCCAACATACAGGCCTATGAGCATATTGCGAAACTCCTGTAGTTCTTATAGTTTCATTTTCAGTTATTACTCCTCTTTCTAAACCTGCTATTGCAGAAACCATTTTAAAAATTGAACCCGGAGCATAAGCGCCTTGAACTGCTCTATTAAATGTAGATTCATTAGTCTGATACTCATTCCACTTTTCAGTACTTATTCCATCTATAAATAATTGTGGCTCATAATCTGGATAACTTGCTAATGCAATTACTTCGCCAGTATTTACATTCATAACTACAACTGCACCAGACTTTGCATCTATTTCTTTTCCAAAACCACCATTTCTCATTTTTTCTATATTACTTTTTAAGGAATCCTCAGCTACTTTTTGAATATTAGAATCTATAGTAAGTGCTATATTATTACCTGCCACAGCTTCTTTTTCTATATATTCCTCAGTAATACCACCATCTACGTCCATATCTATTTGTTTTACACCATCTGTTCCTCTTAAATATTCTTCAAAAGCTAATTCAATTCCAGCTCTACCTATATATGAATTCATATCGTATATATCATCATTATCTTTCAATTCATCACTTCTAATTTGCCCTAAATACCCAATAATATGAGAAGCTAAAGTACCATTAGAATATTCTCTAATAGGCTCTGTTACTATATTTATACCATAAAAATCATCATTTTTCTCTTTTATTTCTAAAACACTATTTTTGCTAATATCTTTCGCTATTATTAATGGATTTGTAGAACTATATCCTACTTTTTCTATTTCATACCTTACTGCTATTATTTTTCTGACTTCACTTAATTCTGTATTTTTTATTTCATATTTTTCTTTATAATAATTTAAAACATCTTCATTAGAATAATTTTCTTCTATTTTATTATCTTCTTTCCATTCTAAAAATGCTTCATCAGAAGAAAATTCATTTCTTACTGGATCTATTAATATAGGAAAATTATCTATATATTTATCTCCATTTTTTTCTAAAATATTTAATAATCCTAATACAGAATTATTTAATTCATCTATAGAAATATTACTTCTATACATTTTTAGAGTATATCCCATTTTAGTACCTGCCAATAATACTCCATTAGCATCTGTTATAGAGCCTCTTGCTGCTTTTATTGTATCTATTCTTGTTAACCTAGTATTAGAATATTCTCTATATTCCTCACCTTTTACTATTTGCAAAGTAAAAAGTTGGATAAATAAAATTGCACCTATTATAATTACTAATATTTTAATTATATTATATCTTATTTTATTATCCATTTTTCACTCTCTTTCTTTTTTAATAATTATTGCTAAAAATAATAATCTTGATATATAGCTATTGTGAAACTCAAGACCCGGATTGTGTCACCCTAGCTATGTTTTGATTAAAAATAGCTATATATCAAGATTAATAAAATAACTATAAAATTATAAATATCTAATTAATTTATTATTATTTTCTTTATTTTTTCCTAATAATATTTTCCATAATGGATAAATAATTATAAATAATAAAATATTATAAATTGCTTCTATTAATGTAATAAATAAAAATGAATTTATTTCTAAATTTATATTTAATAAAAAAATACTTAATAAATATTTAATTATTTCAATAATTATTGTACTAAAAAATATAATTAAAATATTTGTTAATTTATTTTCACTAAATAATATTTCTGACATTGATGATGTAACAAATCCTAACGCTCCAAATATTAACATATTTATTCCTATTCGACTACCTATTAATAAATCTAAAAAAAATCCAATTATTAATCCCATCACACAAGAAAATATTTTATTATATTTTATTCCTATAGAAAAAATTAATATAATAAATAAATTAGGTTTTACATCAAATATTGTAAAAGTATTAAAAATATTTATTTGCAAAAAATATATTAAAATAAATATTAAAAAAATAATTATTATATCTTTTATTTTTTTCATTTTTTTACATCCTTTTTATTAATAATAATTATTTATTTTTAATTACCATTAAATAATTTAAATTTGTAAAATCTACACTTGTTTTTATAATAACATATCTATCTGTAATATTTTTAGTATCTATAATTTCTTCTACAGTTCCAATTTTAAGTCCTTTAGGATAAATTCCTCCTAATCCATTTGTTTCTACCAAATCTCCAACTACTACAGTTTGTTCAGGTTCTATAAATACTCCTTTTAAATTTTCTCTATTATTTAATAATCCATTACATACAATACTATTATTTATATCATTTATACTTGCACTTATAAAACAAGATGTATCTACTAATGTTTTTACTTTAGCTGTATTATCTGTTACAGATGTAACATAACCTACAACGCCATCTTCGTTAACAACAGCCATATCTTCTTCTACGCCATCATTTTTTCCTACATTTATTATAATATTATAATTATAATTAAATACATCTTCATTTATAATATAAGCAGGTATTAATTCATAATCATTATATTCTTCTGCTAAATTTAAATAATTTTTATAATTATTATTTTCTGCTTCTAAAACATTAATTTTATTTATTTTTTCTTTTAACTCTTCGTTTTCTTCTTTTAATCTTTGATTTTCATTTTTTATTTCATCTAATTCTACAAAAAAATCACTATTATTTTCTATTTTATTTTTTAATAATGTTAATCCATTTTGTATTGGAACAATTATTTTTGAAAGTGCATTTTGTATTATATAAAATTTTCCATCTTTTACATTTGAAAAAATAATTAATGAAATTAAAATTATTATAGTAATAATTACACCAATAATTCCAATTTTATTTTTTTTATTCACTATTTATACACCCTTTCAACATAAGGTTTATTTCTTTTTATTTAATAATACTGTTTTTAAAGTATCAAAATTTTCAAATGTTTTTCCTGTACCTTTTACTACACATTCTATTGCATTTTCTGCAACATATACTGGCATTTCTGTTTTGTAGCTAATTAATTTATCTAAATTTCTAATTAAAGCTCCTCCACCTGCTAAGTATATTCCTTTTTCTCCTAAATCTGCTGCTATTTCTGGTGGTGTTTTTTCCAAAGTTACTTTTATACAATCTACTATTTTATATAAACATTCTTGTATTGCTCTATTAACTTGTCTAGAACTTATATTTAAATTTATTGGTAATCCTGTTTTTAATTCTCTTCCACATACTAAATACGTTTCTTCTGTATCATTTGATATTGCATTTGCTATTTCCATTTTTAATTTTTCTGCTGTATTTTTCCCAATTATTACATTTAATTCTTTTTTAATATAATTTATTATTGCATTATCTAAAGCATCTCCTGCTACTTTTATTGAATTGCTAACAACTACGCCACCTAATGAAATAACTGCGACTTCTGTTGTTCCTGCTCCAATATCTACAATAATACTTCCAGTAGGCTCAGATACTTGTAAATTAGCACCAATAGCAGAAGCCATAGGTTCTTCTATTAAATAAACTTCTTTAGCTCCTGCTTCTATTAATGCTTCTTCTACAGCTCTTTCTTCTACTTCTGTAATTCCTGATGGTATTCCTACTATTACTTTTGGATTTTTTATTAAATATTTTTTACATATTTTTTGAAATATTTTTTTAATCAACATTTCTGTAGCAATATAATCAGCTATAACTCCATCTTGAACTGGACATATTACATCTATTTCTTTAGGATTTTTACCTAACATTTCTTTAGCTTCTCTACCTATTGCAATTACCTCTTTAGTAGAATTATTTACTGCTATAACTGTAGGTTCATTAAATACTATTCCTTTATCTTTTAATATAACTAATATACTACTCGTACCTAAATCTATACCTACCTGACTGTTATTAAAATTAAATATTCCCAAAATACATACCACCTTTTTTAATTTTTAAATATTTATAATACTTTTATACTTTCCATCACCAATAATTATATGGTCTAATAATTCTATTCCTAATATATTAGCAGCTTCTTTAATTCTTCTAGTTACCTCAATATCTGCTTTACTAGGAGTTGGATCACCACTTGGATGATTATGTAATAATATAATTTTTGGAGCTTCACTTTTTACAGCTTCCATTAATACATCTTTAGGCTCTACTACGGCAAAGCTTGTACCTCCATAAGATATATCTTTTATTCTTATTATATTATTTTTTGAATTTAATATTAATAATTTTACTTTTTCTCTTTTTTCATATCTCATTTCTTCCATTAATAAGTTAGCAGCATCGCTAGACGATTTTATAATGTTTATTTCGTTTACTGGTACAGACATTCTTTTTGTTAATTCACACACTGCTTTTAGTTGTATTGCTTTTACTTTGCCTATACCTTTTATTTTCATAAATTCTTCTACAGTTACATCTAATAAATCTCTTAATCCGTTTTCTTTTGAAACACTCTCATTATTTTTTATAGATAATACTTTTTGTGCTAAAGTAACTACATTTTCATCTTTATTTCCTGTTTTTATTATTATTCCCAATAATTCCGCATTTGATAACTTTTCTGCACCATATAGTAATAATTTTTCATAAGGTCGTTCCAAATCCGGTAATTCTTTTAATTTAATCATATTCCTCTTTCTGTCCCGTAATGCATATATTATATATGTTATGTTAATTTTTTTCAAGTCTTTTTTGCAAAAAAATAATATAAAGTCTATAGATACTTTATACTATTTTTACCTTTTAAATTTTATCTCTTATATACTCTAAACATTTTTGTTCAAGTAATTTAAAATTCAAAGTGTTTTTAACATACGCAATATCTTCTTCATTTTCTTTCTGCTTATATAGGACATTTGCATTTCTTATAATCATTTTAGTGTTTTTTCTTATAAATCTTAATTCTGATAATATTAAATTTTTATAATTAACATCTTTTTCATCTTGCACAAAATATGGTGTTATTTCTGTAATTGGTACTGGTATCATATTACTAATCCTTAATGTACCATATAATTTATGTTTATTATTATTTTTTTCTGCAATTCTTATAATAGGTACTATAGATTTCCTGATTTGTTTTTTATCCATATCATAATAATCTGTATTTTTAGGAGATGAGAATGGTATGTAATAATTAAAACTGTTTATATTTAATACTATTCCTAAATATTTTTTTGTATGTACTCTAATTTCTTGTTTATTATCATAAACTCTATCATCAAATTTTCTTAAATATTCTATATATTTATCCGACACACTATATAAATTTAATTGCATTAATTCCTCCATATAATATAAATAAGGTAGTTAAACTTTCATTTAACTACCAACTGATTTTAAACTTCTCACTTTTTGGTAGAGATACACCTGATTTATAAACTTCTCACTTAACGGTAGTGAAACACCAGACTTATAAACTTCTCTTTTTAGGTAGAGATACACCTGATTTTGTTTGCATTAAATTTATGCTATTATTATTATATTGATTATACACTAATTTTATACTTAAAGTCAAGGACAATATAAATTTTTACAAAAAAGTTACAATGTCTAAAAAAATAATATAAAGTCTCTAAATACTTTATACTATCTTTTATTGGCGGAGTAGAGAGGGTTCGAACCTCCGCGCCCCTTTCGAGACCTAATTGTTTAGCAAACTCGCACAAACTCCTCTCTATCCCACTAATTTCAAGTATATCAAGTAACAATTACAAAAAAACCGCTTATTACCCGTTTA
>CALXUC010000012.1 GCA_944391575.1 uncultured Clostridia bacterium
AAATTACTGTAGAACAAGCAATTGCTTTAGCTAAACGTCAAGGGTACAAGTTGGTTAATTGTTAAGTTTACATAATTCTAAAAAGCCGCCTATTTAGGCTTATTTGTCATGCCTTTTTTTATTTGTTTTTTGTTTCATCATTATCTTCTTCCTTTTTTAATTTTCTGCTTTTAATCATCTATATTTATTTTCTTATCAATAACATATTGTGGTCTTTTTTTGCTCTCGTCATAAATTCTCGAAATATACTCAGACATCATCCAAATTGCTAATAATTGCACTCCTGCAAAAAAAGTAATACTTACCATTATAGATGTCCAACCTGGCATTAATTCGTTCCAATTAAATATATAAGATAATATTGAATATACTAAAACTAAAAATGAAATAATTATTGAGAAAACACCTATTCCACCTATTATTTTTAATGGCTTTGTTGAAAAACTTATTATTCCATCTGTAGCAAGTTTAAACATTTTTTTAAATGGATATTTTGTTTTACCAGCATATCTTTCTTTTCTTTCATATTCTATAGGTACTTGTTTAAAGCCTACCCAACTAAATAATCCTCTTAAAAATTTATTATGCTCTGGTAAACTGTTTATAACGTCTATTACTTTTCTATCTGCCATTCTAAAATCACCAGTGTCTTTTGGTATCTCTATATCTGATAACCCATTCAAGATTTTATAAAACGCTTTAGCTGTATATAATTTAAATTTTGATTCACCTTTTCTTACTTTTCTTTTTGCATAAATAACTTCATTACCATCTTCCCATAGTTTTAACATATCTGCAATTAATTCTGGTGGATCTTGTAAATCTGCATCAATTATAACAACTACATCCCCTGTAGTATGTTTTAAACCTGCTGTAACAGCTGCTTGATGGCCAAAGTTTCTTGAAAAAGATATTACTTTTAAATTTATATCGCTATTTGCTAATTTTTGCAATATTTCTAAAGTCTTATCTTTACTACCATCATTTACAACTATTATCTCATAATTATAATCTTTTAAAGATTTTAAACAATTACTTACCCTTTTATAACATTCTTCTGCAACATCTTCTTCGTAATACATTGGTATAACTACTGATATCTTTTTCATACATACCTCTCTTATTCTAATTTACTTATTATCTACCATCATAATGTTCATCATTATCTTTTCCAATATTAGGATCATGGAACCTAAAAAATTCTGGTTCTTTTTCTTCAAATTCTTTATCATCAAATGAACGTAATATTCCTTTATCTCCATCTATCAAATATTTTTTATCTTTAAAATTAAAAAGCAAACATCTTATATGTCTTGTTGATTTTTCATCCTTTCCTTCAATCCTCTTCCAAACTTTTTTTCTTTTTTCAGGTCCATGCTTAATATCTATAATTTCTTTCATATACTCAAATACGCCCTGTGAATCAATATCGTATTTTTCTATTAAAACTTTTATTGCATTATTTAAGAAATCAATCTCTTCTGGTACATTTTCTTCTCCCAAATCTTGAGACTTTATATCTTCATCAATTTTTTCTATAGAATATTTACTTTTTTTAGAATTAAAGTTATCTAACGTTTTCTTAAATTTATTGTTTTCATCTTCCCATACTTTTATTCCTTCGGCTGTTAATCCAGTTTTTAGTCTAGTAAGGTCTTTTATATTATTAAAATCATCTAAGTCTAATGTTATACTATATTCTTTAGATGTTAACGCAACGTAATAATGTGTAAGTCCTTTATCCCACAAAATACAAACATTATATCCTTCCTTATTTTTTAATAATTCATTAAGCGATGTTGCAAGATATCTAGATAATTCAAAGCACACCCTTCTATTATGTTGTTTACGGTTTTCTTCCCATTTAGGATCAGTATCTCTCCCATACCAATCAGGTAATAAAAATGTATCGTCATCGCTTTTCTTTATGTAAGATATAAGATTATCATCATACGTATAATCTTTGCACAATTTTTGGTAAAGTAATAAAATTTTCTCTTCTGTATTAAAGCTATCCTTTTTTTCTAACTCATTAATCCATGTAGAAACGTTGTCTGGTATTTTCCACTCATCCTTATCGTAAACTATTTCTTCACCTAATTGTTCAATATTTTTATATTTCCCATTTGGATCTAATACGATTGTATGTTTTCGTTGTGAGCGCGTACTTAACAACTTATTAAATTTACTTAGTTTTTTTACATCTGTAATCATATATCTCTCCTCCACATTAAAATTAATTATCCTCCAAAGTACGGATACTCTTTCTCAACAGGATTAAAAACAAAATCTTTTTCTAATTCTTTTCTATCAACTACTTTTAAAATCTTTTCTACACTATCCATTAAGTAAGTTTTACCATCTACCTCAAAAATAAAACATCTCTCATACCTTTTTTCTGGAATAGCTTTAACTTCTTTCCATAATTTTTCTACTTCTATTTCCTCTTGTTCAACTATAAATCTCATATATTCAAAAATTCCTTGAGGGTCGATATTATGAGTATCTAAAGCTTCTAAAACGCCCTTAAAATATTGAATAATATTAATTTCTTGCTCTTTATAGCTTTCTCTTTCAGTTTCAATTTCGGCTAACTCAACAGGTCTATTTTCATTAAACTTTTCAATCGCTTTTTGTAGCTTATGAAAATTATCTCTAAGTATTTTTATTCCCTTTATTGTTAAACCTAATTTTAATCTTGTAAGGTCTTTTATACTATTAAAATCATCTAAATCTAAAATAGCACTATAATCTTCACCAGTTAAACCTACAACATAATGTAAATTATCTTTGTCCCCCACCATACAAGCTTCAAGTTTGCCATTATCGCCTAACAATTCATTTATTGCTTTTGCATAAAATCTAGCAAACTCATAACATATTCTTCTATTATGATTTTTCCTATTCTCTATCCATTCTTCTCCGACAATTCTACCATACCAATCAACAGCTATGTATTTAACATTTTCTGGGTCTGATGTATCCTTTCTAAAGAAGAATAAAACATTTGCATCATACACATAGTTTAAACATATATGATTATACACAATTAAAATTTTTTCTTCAAAAGTAATTGTATTATCATTTTTTAGTGACTCTACTAACCTTTCTATAGATTCTTCCATAGTCCATTTTACTTGGTCATATTCAATCCATTCTTCTTTTAAATCTCTATTAGGTTCTAAAATTATTTTATAATTTTCTCCTAACGCATCACAAATTTCATTATAAAAATTTTTAATATATTCATCTTTCATTTAAAATTCCCCCATTTTACATATTTTTCTTTTTAAAAATATCATTATAATTAGTATTATACTTAATAATTATACTTTCATCATTTTCTTTAATTTCGCCACTGTTTAACAAATCGCGATAAGACTTTTCAGCAATTAATTTACTATATACATTTTCTAATTGTTCTTCTTTAACTCCCACTCTTTTTAGTATTTCGATTGCACTTTTCTTACTAATTTTAAAGAAGAATGCTTTATCTTTTAAATATTCCCCTATCCTTAAATTACTATCAAAATTTTCATTTTTATTCTTTAATGTTTCTATCATTGCCTCGTTCATTACATCAACAACAACAAATTCGTTCATAAATTTATCCTCCTACTTAATTATTTAATTCTGCAATTCCTAAGTGCTTATATGCTAAAGGAGTTACTTCTCTACCTCTTGGAGTTCTTACTAAAAAGCCTAGCTGAATTAAATATGGCTCATATACATCTTCTATAGTTTCAGTCTCTTCTCCTATAGTTACAGCTATAGCTTCTAAACCTACAGGACCTCCTGCATAATTTACTATTATTGTTTTTAATAATTTTCTATCTATTTCATCTAACCCTAAATCATCAATATCTAATCTATTTAATGCTATTTTTGCTATTTCTTTTGTAATACCACCATCACCTAATACGCTTGCATAATCTCTTACTCTTTTTAATAATCTATTTGCAATTCTAGGCGTACCGCGAGAACGTCTTGCTATTTCAACAGCGCCTTCATTATCTATTGATACTTTTAAAATATCTGCAGAACGTTTTACTATTGTTGTTAAGTCTTCTGTATTATATAATTCTAATCTGCTAATAATACCAAACCTATCTCGTAATGGCGTAGTTAAAGAACCGGCCTTTGTAGTTGCACCTATCAAAGTAAATTTAGGTAAATCAAGCCTAATAGATCTAGCACTTGGGCCTTTCCCTATTATAATATCTAAACTATAATCTTCCAAAGCAGGATATAAAATTTCTTCAACACTCTTATTTAATCTATGAATTTCATCTATAAATAAAACATCATTTTCTGACAAATTTGTTAATAATGCAGCTAAATCCCCTGGTTTCTCTATTGCAGGGCCTGATGTTATTTTAATATTAGAATTCATTTCGTTAGCTATAATATTTGATAATGTAGTTTTACCAAGTCCCGGAGGTCCATATAATAATACGTGATCTAAAGGTTCGTTTCTCTTCTTAGCTGCTTCAATATATATTTTAATACTATCTTTTACTTTATTTTGACCAATATATTCGTTTAAAAATTTTGGTCTTAATGAAGTTTCAATTATTTCTTCTGATTGGTTTTGAAGACTTGGTTGTAAAATATTATCTAAGTTATCTTGCATAATTATTCCTTCCTATAATTTTTTAACTATTATTTGATTTCACTTAAATATTTTACTATAAAAGATATAAAATATCAAGAAATTTTATTAAACAAAAATAATACTTGGTTACAGTTCAGTAAAAATTTTATAAAAGCTTGATATATAGCTATTTTTAGTCAAAACATAGCTAGGGCGCCACAATCCGGGTCTTGACTTGCAAATAGCTATATATCAAGTTTTTGCAAAAGTTATATGTTCTCTTACTGAATTGTAACAATACTTGTATTATATCACAAAAACATATGTTTGTAAATAATTTTAAGAAAATTTTGTAATTTTTTGTTACAATTCAGGATATACTTGCTAGAAGCTTGATATATAGCTATTTTTAGTCAAAACATAGCTAGGGTGACACAATCCGGGTCTTGACTTGCAAATAGCTATATATCAAGCTTCTACTTAAAGGTCTGCTGAATTATTACAATTTTTTATAATTAAAAGGTTACAATTAAAAAAACACCTAAAGTTTCCTCTAAGTGTTTTATAATTTATTAAACTAATTGTAATATTACTTTTTCAGCTCCATCGCCGAATCTTCTACCTATTCTAACTATTTTTGTATAGCCACCTACTCTACCTTCATATTTAGGTGCTATTTCGTTAAATAATTTTGATGGTAAATCTACTTTATTTCCTTCAGAATCAGATACTTTATTTAATTTTCTCATTATTTTTCTTCTAGCATTTAATCTTGAAGGCATATCTTTTTGTCTTTTCTCCATTTTTTCTTCTTTTACGACTCTAAGATATTCTTTACCATTTTTGCTTGTTACTTTTTCAGTTTCTTTATTACCTTTAGCATCTAATTTAGCTTTTACTACTTTAACTTCTACTTCTTCAAAGTTTTTAGCTTCTTTTACTGCTAAAGCGATTATGCTATCAGCAATGGCTTTTACTTCTTTAGCTCTTGCTAAAGTTGTTTCTATTTTGCCATGTAATATTAAATCTGTTGTTTGTGATTTCAACATTGCTAATCTAATATCAGTTGTTCTGCCTAATTTTCTATCAGTTGCCATTTTATTATTCACCTCTTTTTGTAATATTTTCTATTCATCTTCATCTTTAAAAGATAATCCTAATGATTTTACTTTACTTATAACTTCTTCTAAAGATTTTCTACCTAAATTTCTCACTTTCATTAAATGAGATTCTGTCTTATTTGTTAAGTCTTCTACTGTAAATATACCAGCTCTCTTTAAACAATTATATGATCTTACAGATAATTCTAATTCTTCTATAGGCATTTCTAATACACGCTCTTTCTTAGTTTCTTCTTTTTCAATCATAACTTGTGTATTTTTAGCTACTTCTGATAAATCTACAAATAATTCTAAGTGACCTGTCATTATTTTTGCAGCTAAACTTAATGCTTCAAATGGTTTTAAGCTTCCGTCTGTCCATACTTCTATAGTTAATTTGTCAAAGTCCATCATTTGCCCAACTCTAGCTGTTTCAACAGTATAATTTACTTTTTTAACAGGTGTAAAAATTGAGTCTATTGGTAAAACATTTAATGCTTGGTTTGTTTTTTTGTTGTTTTCAGCAGTATTATATCCTCTTCCTCTTTCAACAGTCATTTCCATTTTTAAAGTTTCACCTTCAGCTACTGTTGCAATATGAAGATCAGGATTTAATATTTCTACTGTACCGTCTGTAATTATATCTCCTGCCTTTACTTCTCCTTCACCTTTAAAATCAATAGTTACAACTTTTTCTTGCATATCATGAAGTTTTAATCTTACATTTTTTAAATTTAAGATTATTTCTGGTACGTCTTCTACAACTCCTGGAACTGTTGAAAATTCATGTACTACACCATCTATTTTTATACTAGTTATAGCAGCACCTGGTAATGAAGAACGTAATATTCTTCTTAATGAATTTCCTAATGTGATACCGTAACCCCTTTCTAATGGTTCGCATACAAATTTTCCATAATTTTCTGCATCATTCATTACTAAGCATTCAATGTTTGGTTTTTCAAACTCTATCATTATTACCCTCCTTGAAATATTAAATTTATATTAATATTTCTAATTTTAAATATCAAATTTCTAAATTCAATTTTAAATATATAAGTATAATCATTATTTTGAATATAATTCAACTATTAAATGCTCTGCTACATCATAATCAATGTCTTCTCTTGATGCTAATCTAACTACTTTACCAGACATATTTTTACCATCAACTTCTACCCAAGGAGCCATTGCTCTACCGGCACTTAATTCGATATTTTCTTTTATTGTTTTATTATCTTTTTTATTTTCTTTTACAGCTATAACATCACCAGCTTTTACTATGTATGATGCTATATCAACTTTTTTACCGTTTACTGTAAATTGTCCATGGTTTACATATTGTCTAGCTTGTGCTCTTGTTTTTGCAAACCCCATTCTAAAAACAACGTTATCTAATCTGCTTTCTAATAATGTAAGCAAGTTTTCACCAGTAATACCTTTTTTACTTGAAGCTATTTCAAAGTATTTTCTGAATTGTCTTTCACCTACACCATATATAAATTTTACTTTTTGTTTTTCTGTAAGTTGCATTCCATACTCACTAACTTTTTTGTTAGCTTTTTTTGGCTTTTTATTTGATTTTTTATCAATTCCTAAAACCATAGGTTCAATACCTAATGTTCTACATCTTTTAAGAATTGGATCTCTTTTTACTGACATTTATATTTTCACCTCTCTATTATAAGATATTTTTTTACACTCTTCTTCTTTTTGGTGGTCTACAACCATTATGTGGAATTGGTGTAACGTCTTTTATCATACTTATTTCAAGACCTGTAGCTTGTAAAGATCTTATTGCAGCTTCACGTCCTGCTCCTGGTCCTTTTACATATACTTCTACTGTTTTTAAGCCATGTTCCATTGCTGCTTTTGCTGCTGTTTCAGCTGCATTGCCTGCTGCAAATGGTGTACTTTTTCTTGAACCTTTAAAGCCTAATTCACCAGCACTAGCCCAAGATAATGTATTACCTTGTGAATCTGTTATAGTAACAATAGTATTATTAAAGCTTGAATGTATATGTGCTTGACCTTTATCTACATTTTTTCTGTTTCTTCTTGAAACATTCTTTTTTGTTACTGCTTTAGCCATTATAGATTATCCTCCTTAAACACTCTTTTTACTTTTACTAACTAATTTTCTAGGACCTTTTCTTGTACGAGCATTAGTTTTTGTTCTTTGTCCTCTTACAGGTAGTCCTCTTCTATGTCTTAAGCCTCTATAACATCCGATTTCTGTTAATCTTTTAATATTTAAAGCGACTTCTCTTCTTAAATCACCTTCAACTTTGTAGTCTTCCATAGCCTTTCTTATTTTATTAACATCCTCATCTGATAAATCTTTTACTCTAGTATCTGGATTTACTCCAGCTTCTGCAAGAATCTTATTTGAACTTGTTCTTCCTATACCATAAATATAAGTAAGTCCTATTTCAACTCTTTTTTCTCTAGGTAAATCTACTCCTGCTATACGAGCCATAATTTTTAGCACCTCCATATTTTTTTCTTGATTAAAAATATTTCTTGGGATTGTAATCGTTTTTTACATAGAAAAAACGACAAAGAATATTTTTAAAATTTATATAAACACAATTAAATTTATCAGCCGCTACTTAATTGTGTTGATATCTTAACTTTAAATTAACCTTGTCTTTGTTTATGTTTTGGGTTTTCACATATTACCCTAACAACACCTTTTCTTTTAATTACCTTGCATTTTTCGCACATCTTTTTTACTGATGGTCTTACCTTCATTTCATTCACCTCTTATTTTATAATAATATGTTTTAATAAACATGTTTCAAGCAATATTATTTTGCTCTCCACGTTATACGACCTTTAGTCAAATCATATGGAGAAAGTTCTAATTTTACTTTGTCTCCTGGTAAAATTTTTATATAATTCATTCTTAATTTACCAGAAATATGTGCTAATACTTCATGTCCATTTTCTAATTTTACTTTGAACACTGTATTTGGCAAAGAGTCAGTTACTATACCTTCTACCTCTATAACATCTTCTTTAGACATATTTATTACCTCCATATTATAAAAAATTTTAATTTTTTCCAATAACTATTATATTATACACTAATTTTCCTATAATGTCAATATTTGGGGTTCATTTTCTGTAATTAAAACTGTATTTTCATAATGTGCTGTTAGCGTTCCATCTTCTGAAATTATTGTCCAGCCATCATCTAGTTCTAATACTCCTTCTTTTCCCATTATTACCATAGGTTCTATTGCTAATGTCATCCCCGGCATTAGCCTTATACCTTTTCCTGCTTTTCCATAATTTGGAATTCCTGGATCTTCATGCATTTCTTTTCCTATTCCATGACCTTGAAACTCTTTTACTACTGAGTATCCATGTGCTTTTACATAGTTTCCTATAGTTGACGAAATGTCTCCTAAACGATTTCCTTTTTTAGCAAATTTTATTCCTTCAAAAAAAGCTTGCTTAGTTACTGCGACTAATTCTTGAGCTTCTTTAGAAACATTACCAACTAAATAAGTTCTTGCACAATCTCCGTGATATCCATTTTTTAATACTACTAAATCTATACTTACAATGTCTCCATCTTTTATAATTACATCACTTGATGGTATTCCATGTATAAGTACATCGTTTATTGAAATACACAACGTTCCTGGAAAAGGTGGCATATCTTTATAATAATTTGGATAATTTTTTTGAGCGGGTATTGCATTTTGAGACAATATATATTTTTCTGCGATTCTATCTAATTCTAATGTTGATATCCCTGGTTTAATTGCTTTTTCTACTACTTTTTGTGTCTCATTTGCAATTTTACACGCTTCTTTCATTATTTCTATTTCTTTTTTAGATTTTATTGTTACCAATTTAAAACACTTACTTTCTAAAATTGATTATTAATAAAAATTCTAATGTATTTAAATTAATATTTTTTATTAAGTTTTTATATAATTTTTTAAGTGAACTATCAAATAAAATTTTCGTAGAATTTCTAAATATTTTTTACGTATTTATTATATTAATGTGTCGTGAGATATAGCTATTTTTAGTCAAAACATAGCTGGGGCGACACAATCCGGGTCTTGACTTGCAAATAGCTATATCTCACGACTTTAATAAAAAATTTCCATAAAAAATATTAAGAACTTCTAACTCCGCTTTATTATGAATAGTTTCACTTTGCAAAATTTATATTTAAAAACCTGTTAAATTAAAATTAATTAAAATAACTAATTATTCTTCTTAGCAAACTTCACAAATTCTTCAGCCACGTCATTAGAAGTTTTATGATTTTCTAAAGTAATTTGTTTAGTTACTAGCACACCTGTTTCTTTATAATAATTAATTATTTCAGGACTAGTTTTTTTATATACTTCTAATCTTTCTTTAAAAACTTCTTCAGTATCATCTGGTCTTTGTATTAATTTACTACCGCATTTATCGCATATATTTTCTTTAGAAGGCTTTTTAAATTCCAGATTATATATTTCTCTACAAGAATCGTTGCTACAAATTCTTCTTTTTAATATTCTATCTAAAATTATTTTTTCTTCTACATCTAAATATAAAACGTAATCTATTTTAGTATTATTTGCCTTTAAAAATTCATCTAATTTAATAGCTTGAATTTTTGTTCTTGGATAACCATCTAATAAAGCTCCGTTTTTTACATCATCTTTTTGTAATCTATCATATATAATTTTTATTGTTAATTCATCAGGAACTAACATACCATTATTTACATATTTTGCTAATTCAGTTCCTAATTCTCCACCTTCTTTAATATATTCTCTAAATATATCGCCTGTAGAAATATGTACTAGCCCCAAGTCTTTGGCTACCATATTTCCTACAGTTCCTTTACCACTTCCGTGGTGTACCTAACATAATTATATACATATTTATTCTCACAATCTCTTTTCTTTATTATTCTAAAAATCCTTTATAATGCCTCATCATTAATTGAGATTCTAATTGTTGAATAATTTCTATAACTACACCAACAACGATTAAGATTGATGTTCCACCAAATGCTATATTTAATCCTGTAAATTTCATAAACATTGGTAATATAGCTACTATACCTAGATATATACCTCCAAATACAGTTAATTTTGTCATTACTGATGTTAAGTAATCTGTTGTAGGTTTTCCTGCTCTTATTCCTGGTATAAATCCACCGTTTTTCTTAATATTGCTTGCAACTTCTGCTGGATTGAATACTGCATACGTATAGAAGAATGTAAATCCAACTATTAATAATAAATATACTATTGCATTTGCTATTACATACCCAGTAGCTACTTCTGATGAAGATGTTGCTAATGAGAAGTTATATAATACATTTAAGAAACCTGATTCTGAAGCAATATTTGGATTAAATATTTGTATTATTAAAGCAGGGAATGTCATAAATGATGATGCAAAAATTATTGGGATAACACCTGCCATCGCTAATTTTAATGGTATATGTGTATTTTGACCACCATACATTTTTCTTCCTACTACTTTTTTAGCGTATTGTACTGGTATTCTTCTTTCAGCTTTTTGTACAAATACAACTGCTGCTACAAGTATTAATGCACCTACTACAATTCCTAAAGCTTTTATTAAACCAACTGAATCGAATCCTACTGTCGTAAATACTAATTGCCATATAGTAGTAAGTAATGATGGTAAACCTGCGATTATACCTACAAATATGATCATAGATATACCATTACCGATACCTTTTTTAGTAATTTGTTCTCCAAGCCACATTAATATTGATGTACCTGTTACTAATGATACTATAACTGTTACAGCTGTAATAAATCCATTGTCTAAGAATATTCCACTTGCACTATATGAAATATAAATTCCTATAGCTTCAATAGTTGCTAAAACTATTGTAACGATTTTAGTAATTTTATTTATTTTAGCTCTTCCCATTTCTCCGCCTTCTTTAGCTAACTTGTCTAAAGAAGGTATTACCATTTGCAACAATTGCATTATAATTGATGCCGTGATGTAAGGAGTAATAGACATTGCAAATAATGAAAATCTTGAGAAAGCTCCTCCTGATATTAAATCTATAAGTCCTACTAAACTTTGAGATGAATTAGCCATAGCATCTGCTAAAGCTATAACATCTACACCTGGTGCTGTTATATAGCAACCAATTCTAAAAACTACGATTAAAACTAATGTATATAAGAGCTTTTTCCTAACTGCTGGAGTTTTTATCGCACTCATAATAGTTTTAAACATTATTTATTCACCTCAACCTTTCCTCCAGCTGCTTCAATTTTTTCTTGAGCACCTTTTGTACATCTAACAGCTTTTACTGTTAATGCTTTTTCTATATTACCTGTTCCTAAAATAACGATACCATCGTTTATTTTAGATATGATTCCTTCTGCTAATAAAGTTTCAGCTGTTACTTCTTTTGCTTTAGATTTATTTAACATTGTTAAAGTAACTTCTGTATATGTTAAAGCATGAATATTTGTAAATCCTCTTTTTGGTAATCTTCTATATAATGGTGTTTGGCCTCCTTCAAAACCTCTTCTTACTCCGCCACCTGATCTAGCCTTTTGTCCTTTTTGACCACGTCCTGAAGTTTTTCCAAGTCCTGAACTTGAACCTCTACCTACTCTTTTTCTTGATACTCTTTTTGTAGCACTTTTAATTTCGCCTAATTGCATCGTAAATTCACCTCCAATATTTGGTTTTTAAAATAACTTAAATTATAATATTTCCTCAACTTTTTTGCCTCTTTTTTTAGCAATTTCTTCAATAGTGTTCATATTTTGTAAAGCATTTATAGTAGCATATACTACGTTTCTTGGATTATTTGTTCCAATAACTTTAGTTTTTATATCTCTATATCCTGCTAACTCTAATACTGGTCTTACGCTACCACCTGCAATAAGTCCTGAACCTTCTGCACCTGGTTTTAATAATACAGTTGCACTACCGAATTTTCCTAAATATTCGTGAGGTATTGTTGTTCCTACAACTGGAACTTCTATTAAATTCTTTTTAGCTTCATCTATAGCTTTTTTAATTGCGTCTGGAACTTCTGCTGCTTTACCATTTCCTACACCAATATGTCCATTCTCATCTCCGACTACAACTACAGCGCTAAATCTAAAAGTTCTACCACCTTTTACAACTTTTGCAACTCTATTAATTGCAACTACTTTTTCTTTTAATTCTTGAACTTCTTTATTTAATTCCATTTAATTTGAAATCCTCCTTCCATAAATAAATAACACCTAAAATTCTAATCCTGCTTCTCTTGCAGATTCTGCTAATGCTTTAACTACACCATGATAAATATATCCACTTCTATCAAATACTATAGTTTTTATATTTTTTTCCATTGCTTTTTTTGCAATTAAAGCTCCTAATTCTTTAGCTGCAGCAACATTAGAATGTTTTTCTTTAACTTCTTTATCTAATGTAGAAGCACTTACTAATGTTACGCCTTTTGTATCATCAATTACTTGAACATACAAATTTGTATTACTTCTAAAAACACAAAGTCTTGGACGCTCTGAAGTTCCAGATACTTTATTACGAACTCTAGCATGTCTTCTTTCTCTTTCAGACTTTCTATCTATTTTTGTAATCATTTATTTTTCACCTCTTTTAAACTTTATTTCTTACCTGTTTTACCTTCTTTTCTACGAATAACTTCATAATCGTATTTAATACCTTTACCTCTATATACTTCAGGTAATCTTTTTGTTCTAATAACAGCAGCAGTTTGACCAACTAATTCTTTGTCAACTCCCTTTACTATTATTTGATTAGGTGTTGGAACCTCAAATTTAATTCCTTCTGGTTCTTCCATTTCCACTGGATGTGAATAGCCTAAGTTAAGAACTAATTTTTTACCTTGTTTTTGAGCTCTGTAACCTACACCATTAACTTCTAATGTTTTTGAAAATTCATTAGTTACACCTAATATCATATTATTTATTAATGTTCTTGTTAAACCATGTAAGCTTCTATTTTCTTTTAAATCATTTGGTCTAGCAACAGTTACAGTATTATCTTTAACTTCAATTTTCATATCTTTATGCATTTCTTTTGTCATAGTACCTTTTGGTCCTTTAACTGTAACAATATTTCCATCTACTTTTACTTCTACCCCTGCTGGAATTGCTATTGGTTTATTTCCTATTCTTGACATTATTTTTAACTCCTTTCTTAAATATTACCAAACATATGCTAAAACTTCTCCACCAACATTATTTTTTCTTGCATCTTTATCTGTCATAATTCCTTTTGGTGTTGAAATTATAGCGATTCCTAATCCGTTAAGAACTTTTGGTAATTCTTCTTTTGAAGCATAAATTCTTAACCCAGGTTTGCTTATTCTTTTTAATCCAGCTATAACCTTATTACCTTTTTCATCATATTTTAAAGCAACTCTTATAACACCTTGTGTTTCGTTTTCAAGTTCTTCATATGATTTTATATATCCTTCATTATATAAGATTTCAGCTATTGCTAACTTTACTTTTGATTTTGGAATATCTACAATTTTTGCTTTTGATTTATTTCCATTTCTAATTCTTGTTAACATATCTGCTATTGGATCAGTAGTATTCATATTTTTATTTACCTCCTTTTAAGTTTTACGTAACTTTAAGGAACGTCCCTAAAGTTCATATTTATTACCAGCTAGCTTTTTTAACTCCTGGTATTTCACCTTTATGCGCTAATTCTCTGAAACATACACGGCATATACCATATTTTCTAATATATGCATGTGGTCTACCACATAATTTACATCTATTATATTCTCTTGTTTTATATTTTTGTGGTTTTTGTTGTTTTACTTTCATTGATTTTTTAGCCATTTGATTTAATTACCTCCTTTAAGGTTATATTTTATTTGCTAAAAGGCATTCCTAATAATGTTAATAATTCTTTTGCCTCTTCGTCTGTTTTAGCTGTAGTAACAAATATTATATCCATACCTCTTAATTTATCTATTTTATCATATTCTATTTCTGGGAATATTAATTGTTCTTTTACACCCATTGAGTAATTTCCTCTTCCATCAAATGAATTAACAGAAACTCCTCTGAAATCTCTAACTCTTGGAAGTGCAACATTAAATAATTTATATGCAAAATCATACATTTTTCCAGCTCTTAATGTTACTTTACATCCAACACTTACACCTTCTCTTAATTTAAAAGCAGCTATAGCTTTTTTTGATTTTGTTACAACTGGTTTTTGTCCTGTAATTAATGTTAAATCATTAACTGCATTTTCTAAAACTTTAGGTGTATCTTTTATATCGCCTAATCCCATATTTATAACGATTTTTTCTAACTTTGGAACTTGCATTTCTGAAGTATAGCCAAATTTTTTCATCATAGCTTGTTTTACTTCTTTTTCATATACTTCTTTTAACTTTTCCATTATAAGTTTTACCTCCTTTTTCTATTATTTTAATTCTGCACCACATTTTCTGCAAACTCTTACTTTATTATCTTTTTCTACTTTATATCCAACTTTTACTGGTTTATTACATTTTGAACATACAACACCTAGTTTTGCACTATGTATTGGACATTCTACTGGAATTATTCCGCCTTCTTGACCTTGTTTTCTAGGTTTTACGTGTTTTTTTCTAACATTTACACCTTTTACTATAACCTTTTCAACTTTAGGTAAAACTTGAAGTACTTCTCCTCTTTTTCCTTTATCATTTCCAGATAAAACTTGAACTGTATCGCCTTTCTTTATTTTCACAGTTTTCACCTCTTTAAAAATTATTTTTATATTGATTTGCTTATTATAATACTTCTGGAGCTAAAGATAAGATTTTCATATAATCATGATCTCTTAATTCTCTTGCTATAGGTCCAAATATACGAGTACCTCTAGGTGTTTTATCATCACGAATTATAACAGCAGCGTTTTCATCAAATCTTAAATATGATCCGTCTTCTCTTCTTATTGGTCTTTTTGTTCTAACTATAACAGCTTTAACAACATCGCCTTTGTTAACAACGCCTCCTGGTGTTGCTGATTTTACAGAAGCTATTATTACATCACCAATACCTGCATATTTTCTATGTGATCCACCCATACATCTAATACACATAAGTTCTTTTGCACCAGTATTATCAGCTACTTTTAATATTGTTTGTTGTTGTACCATGAGTCCTATTCCTCCTTATTTTAATTCTATTTTATTATAGCCTTTTCAACTATTTCAACAACTCTCCATCTTTTATCTTTAGATAAAGGTCTTGTTTCCATAACTTTAACTTTATCACCTATTTGGCATTTATTTTCTTCATCATGAGCTTTTAAGTTATAAGTTCTTTTTACTATTTTTCCATATACTGGATGTTTTACATTAGTTTGTACGGCTACAACTACAGTTTTATCCATTTTATCAGATTTTACTGTACCTATTAATACTTTACGAAGATTTCTTTCTTCCATTTAAAAATTGCCTCCTTTCCAAAACTATTTTACTTCTAATTCTCTTTGTCTTAAAACAGTTTTCATTCTTGCTATATCTTTTTTTACTTCTTTTATTCTCATAGGATTATCTAATCCATTTGTAGCTAATTTAAATCTTAATTTAAATAACTCTTGTTTTAATTCTCCTATTTCTTTTTCTAGTTCTGGTGAAGACATTTCTTTAATTTTATTAATCTTCATCACTATCACCACCTACTTCATTTTCTCTTGCTATAAATTTAGTTTTAATTGGTAGTTTATGTGCAGCAAGTCTTAATGCTTCTTTAGCTGTCTCTTCTGAAATTCCTTCTATTTCAAACATTACTCTTCCTGGTTTAACTACCGCTACCCAATATTCTACAGCGCCTTTACCTTTACCCATACGAGTTCCAATAGGTTTAGTAGATATTGGTTTGTCTGGAAATAATTTTATCCAAACTTTTCCACCTCTTTTTATGAAACGAGTCATAGCTATACGAGCAGCTTCTATTTGATTTGCTGTTATTAATCCAGCTTCTAAAGCTTGTAATCCGTATTGTCCTTCAGTAACTTTGTTACCTCTTGTAGCTTTACCTCTATTTCTACCTTTTTGCATTTTTCTATATTTAGTCTTTTTTGGCATTACTGGCATTAGTCTTCTCCTCCTTCTTTACTCTCTTTTTTAGGTTTTTCAGGAAGAACTTCACCTTTATATATCCAAACTTTAACGCCTATTTTTCCATATGTTGTATTTGCCTCTGCAAATCCATAATCTATGTCAGCTCTTAAAGTTTGAAGAGGAATTGTTCCTTCTTTGTAGAATTCTGTTCTTGCCATATCAGCTCCACCTAATCTACCAGATACAGATGTTTTTATTCCTAATGCTCCTGCTTTCATTGCTTTTTGCATTACAGATTTCATTGCTTTTCTGAAAGAAATTCTTCTTTCTAATTGTCCAGCAATATTTTCTGCTACTAATTGAGCATTTGTATCTACATCTTTAACCTCTACTATATTTAAGTTTACATCTTTACCTATCATTTTAACTAATTCTGCTTTTAAACTTTCTGCTAAGTTTCCACCTTTACCAATTACTAATCCTGGTTTTGCAGTGAAAACATTTACTTTTACCATTTTTGCAGTTCTTTCAATTTCAATTTTTGAAATTCCGCTTGCATATAATTTGTTTTTTACAAATTTACGTATTTTAACGTCTTCTACTAAGTAGTCTCCAAAGTTTTTAGAGTCTGCATACCATTTTGAACTCCAATCTTTGATTATACCTACTCTCATTCCATGTGGATGCATTTTTTGCCCCATCTTAAAATCCTCCTCTCTTTCTTTATGCAATCTCTCTTAATACTATTGTTATATGACTTGTTCTTTTTCTAATTCTAACTGCTGAACCTTTTGCAGCTGGTCTAATTCTTTTTAATGTAGGTCCTTGGTTAGCATAAATTTCGCTAACAACTAAGTTATTTCTAGTCATATGATTATTGTTTTCTGCATTTGCTAATGCTGATTTTAATAATTTTTCTATTATTTCTGCTGAAGCTTTAGGTGCAAATTTTACGATTGCTAATGCTTCGTTTACGCTTTTTCCTCTTATTAAGTCAGCAACTATTTTAACTTTTCTAGCTGAAATTCTAGCATAACGTAATTCTGCTCTAGCTTCTTTAACTTGATTTTCTAATTGTTCTGGCACTTTCTTTACCTCCTAATTTTTATTTTACTTAACTGCTGATGCTTTTTCTCCTGAATGACCTTTAAAAGTTCTTGTTGGTGCAAATTCTCCTAATTTATGACCAATCATTTCCTCTGTAATATATACAGGAACATGTTTTCTACCATCATGAACAGCTATTGTATGACCAACCATTTGTGGATATATTGTAGATGCTCTTGACCATGTTTTTAATACTTCTTTTTTGTTTTGCTCATTTAATGCTGTTATTCTTTTCATTAATTCTGGTGCTACAAATGGTGCTTTTTTACTTGATCTACTCATAACGCTTATTTCCTCCTTTTAACAATAAACTTACTTGATTGTTTTTTATTATTTCTTGTCTTATATCCTAAAGCTGGTTTGCCCCAAGGAGTTAATGGTCCTGCGTGTCCTATTGGTGCTCTACCTTCACCACCACCATGTGGGTGATCATTAGGGTTCATTACGCTACCTCTTACAGTAGGTCTTATTCCTAAATGTCTGCTCTTTCCAGCTTTTCCTAATTTAATATTTTCGTGGTCTGTATTACCAACAGTACCTATTGTTGCTCTACAAGTAACTAATATAAGTCTCATTTCTCCTGAAGGTAATCTTAAGTGTGCATATCTGCCTTCTTTAGCCATTAATTGTGCTTCTTGGCCAGCTGCTCTAACTAATTTACCACCTTGACCTGGTCTTAATTCAACATTATGAATCATTGTACCTACTGGTATGTTTGCTATTGGTAAACAGTTTCCAACTTTTATATCAGCGTCTGGTCCTGATACTACTTTATCTCCTTCAGTTAATCCAACTGGTGCTAATATATATGCTTTTTCTCCATCTTCATATTGGATTAAAGCTATATTACTGCTACGATTTGGATCGTATTCGATTCCTATAACTGTAGCTACCATATCGTCTTTATTACGTTTAAAGTCGATTATTCTATATTTTCTTCTATTTCCTCCACCTTGATGTCTTACTGTAATTCTACCATAAGAATTTCTACCTGCGTTTTTCTTTTTTGTAGCAAGTAAAGATTTTTCAGGAGTCTTCTTTGTAATTTCTTCAAAAGAAGATACAGTCATATTTCTTGTTGATGGAGTAACTGGTTTATAATGTTTAATTCCCATTTTAAGTTCTCTCCCTTTCTATTTATAGCGGATTTTTATCCTGCTCCGCAACAGATATTTTTTTAACTTTAAGCTCCCATAAATTCATCAATAGATTCTTTATATTTTCTATCTTCTTTTACAGATTTTCCACCTTTAGTTAAATATGTTCTAACTTCTGGATTTGTGTCTATTGTTACAATAGCTTTTTTCCAGTCGTTTGTCATACCTCTGTGTACTCCTACTCTTTTAGCTTTACCTTTAACACTTATTGTGTTAACTTTTAAAACTTTAACATCGAAAAGTTTTTCAACAGCGTGCGCTATTTGAACCTTTGTCGCATTTCTATTTACTTCAAAAGTATATTTTCCTAATGCGATATCCATATTACTTTTTTCTGTAACTATTGGTCTTACTATAATATCTTCTGGTTTCATTATGCGTACACCTCCTCGATCTTTTTAACAGCATCTAATGTTAAAATTAATTTATTATATTTTAATAAATCATATACATTTATTGTGTTTACTAAAGATGTTTTAACATTTTCAATATTTCTTGCTGATTTTTGTACATTTTCATTTTTTTCTGGTAAAACTATTAAAGTTTTTCCTTCAGCTTTTAAATTATTTAATGCACTTACCATTGATTTTGTTTTTATTTCTTTTAATGGTAATGTATCAACTACTATTAATTGATTTTCAATTACTTTAGAGCTTAATACTGACTTTAAAGCTAATCTTCTTTCTTTCTTATTAACTCTATATTTATAGCTACGAGGTTTTGGTCCTAATGCAATACCTCCCTTAATCCATTGTGGTGCTCTTATACTACCTTGTCTAGCTCTACCAGTACCTTTTTGTCTCCATGGTTTTTTACCACCACCACGTACTTCTGCTCTAGTTTTAGTACTTTGAGTACCTTGTCTTTGATTAGCTAAGTAATTTACTAATACTGCATGTACGACATTTTCATTTGGTATAATTCCGAAGATTTCTTCTTTTAATTCAACTTCGCTAACCTTTTTGCCGTCTATATTATATACGTCTACTTTAGGCATTTTCTACTTCCTCCTTCTTTCAAATTAACCTTTTTTTACTGCGTTTTTAACTTTTAAGATTGCTCCCTTAGGTCCAGGAACGCTACCTTTTACTAATATTACATTTTTATCTAAGTCTACTCTAACAACTCTTAAATTTTGTATTGTTACTGTTACATGACCCATATGTCCTGGTAACTTTTTACCTTTAAATACTCTACCTGGAGTTGCACAAGCTCCCATTGAACCTGGTCTTCTGTGATACATAGAACCATGTCCCATAGGTCCTCTTTGTTGTCCATGACGTTTTATAACACCTTGGAAACCTTTTCCTTTAGATACACCTTGTATATCTACTATATCTTCTGCTTGGAATATATCAGCTTTTATTTCGTTACCTACTTTAAAATCTTCTATATTATCAAGTCTAAATTCTCTCAAATGTTTTTTAGGTGCAAGTTTTGCTTTATTGAAATGTCCTTTTATTGGTTTTATAACTTTTTTGTCTTTAACATCTCCAAAACCTAATTGCACTGCTTTGTATCCATCTGTTTCTTCGTTTTTAATTTGTACAACTGTACATGGTCCAGCTTCTAAAACTGTAACTGGAATAACTGCTCCATTTTCATCAAAAATTTGTGTCATCCCTATTTTTTTTGCGATTAAACCTTTATTCATTATTCTATATCCTCCTAACTATTGGCTGAATTTTTTCAGCTTGGTTTTTAATTTGTTCTTTTTAAGTATGAACAGTACTTGTTTAATCTTTTAGAAATCGCTTTTTATTATAATTTGATTTCTATATCAACACCAGCTGGCAAATCTAATTTTTTAAGATTTTCAACTGTTTTTTGTGTTGGGTAAAGAATATCTATAACTCTTTTATGTGTTCTCATTTCGAATTGTTCTCTTGAATCTTTATGTTTATGTGGAGAACGTAAAATTGTTACGATTTCTTTTTTTGTTGGAAGTGGTATTGGTCCTGAAACTTTAGCACCTGTTCTTTTAGCTGTTTCTACTATTTTTTCAGCAGACTGTTCTAAAATAAGGTGATCATAAGCCTTTAATCTTATTCTGATTTTTTCACTTCCTACAGTTTGTTTTGATGTTGCCATATTAAAATTTCCCTCCTTAATAAAAATTTTACCGGCAGTTATCAACGCACCCTAGTGTTTCTATTTCAAACATACTAAAATCCAAGTAATATCTCATTTGTATCCTTGGAATAAGTGCTTTTTTGAAACTTATCCGCCTGGTCATAGCCAAAGACATACTCCACAAGAGTTCCCTCCGTTGCTTCAAAACTTCAACGTAGCTACATCTTGCTTCAACGCAAATCAATCACATACTTTAATATTATACATGGTTTTATCCTCGTTGTCAAGCAAAATTTGGAAAGTTTTTGAAATTTTGTGAAAAAATTGTTACAATTCCGGATATACTGCTAAAAGCTTGATATATAGCTATTACTTTAAATCACAACAAAAGGCTCCTAATTATAGGAACCTTTTGCTAACACTTATATTTATTACTTTTCTCTATTTAGGCTCGATAATATCATTCTTGAAATTTACAATATACTTCTTATTAATATTACCGAAATATTCTTCTATAAACAAATTTACCTCTGCAATCAGTTCTCTAACTTCTTGCAAATTTCTTTTTTTATTTACCACAAATCCTAATGCAATTTTTCTTGTATTATTTTTTTCAATTTCATAAACCTCAAACTCTAATCTATAGTTATTCTTACACATTTGCTCAATGATAAGTACTTCTTCTTTTTTTTCAGTTATCTGCATAAGTAATACATTTTTATTTGTATTAACTTCTTTTAAAACCTTTTCACTTATAGATTCATCATTATACATAAAAGCCAAGAAAAATAAAGTTATTAAAAATAACAAAGTTAAAAATAGAAGAAATAAATGTTGCCTAGTTTTTGAATATTTCATTATTACTCCATACTAGTTAAAAGTTAATAAATAGAGTGTAAATACCATATTAAAAATAAGGTATTCTTAATAGGATAAACGATATAATCTATTTAGATTATATCGTTTTAAATTTACTAACAAAAACTAACTTACTTCACAGTTTCATGAAATGTAACCTCTGGATTAAATAGAACAGAGAATTTATCTCCTATTTTTCTATTTTCCATGTACTTAAAGATCAAATCTTGCGATGTGCTCATCAATTCCTCCTCCCTTTTTAAAGTAAGCAATTTATCGGCATCTGGCCAAAATCCAAGAAAAATTTCAGTTATTTCATCAGAATTGTCATATTTATAAATAATAAACTCTAATGTATACTGATATTTTTGCATTTTGTTAATTTCTTCATATATTTTACTTTTTGAATCAAGTAAAATCGTGACAATATCATTATTCTTTATTGCTCTGGCTATTTCAACTCTTCCGCTTTCATTACTTAAAATTTCTTTTAAATAATAGCCCCCTATTGCAATAGATATCATAATGACCAAAAAGAGAAGGACAGTTTTAATGTTAGTTCTCATTAGAGACTCCTTTAGTTAAAAGTTAAAACGCATATATATTATAACACACTTTACATAAAAAATAAAGTGTTTTTTGTTTTTATTGCAATACATACCCAATAATATTTAATTCCTCTTGAATTTCCTCCTTAGTGCTTCCTACAAAATCTGATAAACTTTTGCTTGTAATTATATATTGGCCATTTAACTCTGCTGTAGCACTTTCTCCCTCATTTTCTAAATTTGAAATTGCATATGCTGCATATGCTACTTTAGCATTTTCCTCACTTCCGCAATCTACAACCATTTCTGCTTTTGTTATAATATTATTTTCAAAATATATAATATAATAATCTGAACCAGTAGGACCGGTAAATACTAATTTGTCTTCTGTAGATGTTAATGAAAGAGGTTTACCACCACTTCCATTATTATTGTCTATGTTTTCTTGTATAGATTGTTATTTAATAAATTATTCTCTTATCTTAGCTCCCACGCATTTTTCTAATTCCTCTAAAATTTCTTTCATAACAGGATTTATATCATCATCAGTTAAAGTTCTTTCTGCTATTCTAAATTTTAGAGCATATGCTACACTCTTTTTATTTTCGCCCAATTTTTCTGCGCTTCTGAAAATATCGAATAATTCAACTGTTTCTAATACTTTTTTAGCTTTTTTCTTAATTATTTTTTCTATTTGACCAACTTCTACATTTTCATCTACCACTAAAGCTAAGTCTCTTTCTACTGCTGGAAACTTTGGAATTGGTGTATATTTTTTATTTTGTTTTGCATATTTTTGTACTTTATCTAAATTAATTTCTGCAACTAAAGCTCTTTTTTGCATATCAAAATTTTCTAATACTACTGGGTGGATTTCTCCCAATGTAACAAATACATCATTTCCTACTTTTAAGTTAGCACATCTTCCTGGATGATAAATTTTGTTGTTGCTTTCTTTAACAATATCGTACATTGTAAGTCCAACTACTTCTAAAAGATTTTCTACAATACCTTTTAAGTAATAGAAATCGTAATTTTCCCCATATAAGCCTATAGTTAAAATATTTTCCTCTAATGGAACTTCTCCTTTTTCTATATCTTGTTTTACATCTCTATATCTTCTTGAAATATCGAATAATTGTACATTTTCATTTTTCTTAAAATTATTAATACTTAAAACTTTCATCATACTAGGTACTGTTGAAGTGCGCATTATTGTATATTCTTCACTTAATGGATTTTTTATTTTTATAATTTCTTTTTCTATGTCTTCATAAGAAATATTTGTGTTTTCTAAATCTTTTTTATTTATGAATCCATAAGTTGAAATTTCGCTTAAACCTGTATAAGATAAAACAGTTCTATATAATTTTTCTATTTTTTGTAATTTATTTCTTTCGCCTATTGTGTCACCTGAACTTACTAAAGATGATTCTAATTTATCATACCCATAAAATCTTATTACTTCTTCTGCCACGTCATTTAATAATTGAATATCTTGCCTAAAGTATGGTGGATAAACTTTGTTATCTTCTACTTTCATTTCTAATCTTTCTAAAATATCTATCATTTCTTTACTAGAAATATTAGTACCTAATAATACATTTATTCTATCTACGTCTAAATCTATTACAGGCAATTCTTGTTTAGTTGGATATACGTCTATCTTACTATTTACAGGTTCTCCAATATTTAAAAGTTCTACTAATTCTACAGCTCTATTTATTGCTTTTTCTGCGTGTTCACTTGCTAAACATTTTTCATATAAACTTGAAGCAGATGTTCTTAATCCTAGTTTTTTAGCTGTAATTCTTACGCTTGGTCCATTAAATACAGCAGATTCGAAGACTACAGTTGTTGTAGTATCTTCTATTTCTGAATTTTCTCCTCCCATTACACCAGCTACTGCTACAGGTTTATTTTTATCTGCAATAACTAACATATTATTATCTAAAACTCTATCTACTCCATCTAAAGTAGTTATTTTTTCATTTTCGTTTGCGCGTCTTACTACAATAGATTTACCTTCTATTGAATTTATATCGAAAGCGTGCATAGGTTGCCCTAATTCTAACATTACGTAATTTGTAATATCTACAATATTATTTATAGGTCTTATATCACAAGCTATTAATCTTCTTTTTAACCACTCTGGAGATTCTCCTATTTTTACATTTTTAACAACTCTAGCAATATATCTATAACATAACTCTGGTTCTTCTATTTTAACTGTTAATCCATCAATATTATCTACATTTTCAATATTCATATTTTCTAAATGTTTATGTGGTGCTTTAAACTCTGTTCTTAAAGATACAGCAGTTTCACGTCCCAAGCCTTCTACTGAAAAGCAATCTGGCCTATTAGATGTTATTTCAAAATCTATAATACATTCTCTTAAATTCAAGACGTCTCTAATATCTTCACCTAATCTATCTGCATATTTTTCTCCTAATATCATAATACCATGTTCAATTTGTCCTGGATAATTTTCTAAATCTAGATTTAATTCTCCCACAGAACACATCATTCCACAAGAGTCTACACCTCTTAAAGCACCTTTTTTAATTTTTACTCCACCTGGTAATTCTGAACCATCTTTTGCAATAGGAACTATATCTCCAACTTTAATATTATTAGCACCTGTTACTATTTGTAAAATCTCTGTTTTTACATCTACTTTAGTAACTACTAATTTATCTGCATTTGGATGTTTCTCTATGCTTAAAATCTTACCTACTACAACATTTTTTATATCTTCTCCTTTTTCTTCTACAGTTTCTACTTTAGAACCTGTAAGAGTTAAAATATCTGCTAATTCTTTATTAGATACATTAATATCTGCATATTCTTTTAACCATTCTATACTTGTTTTCATAATTTTTTATACTCCTTTTTTATCTAAATTTTAACGACGCATAATGGCAATTATATTTCAAAATTGTTTTAGAAATCTAACATCATTCTCGTATAACAAACGCATATCATCTATGCCAAATTTTGCCATTGCTATTCTTTCTACGCCAAATCCGAAGGCAAATCCTGAATATATTTTAGAATCTATTCCACAATTTTCTAAAACATTTGGGTGTACTACACCGCAACCTAATAATTCTATCCAACCTTCATTTTTACATACTCTACAGCCTTTTCCTCCACATACGAAACATGATACGTCTGCTTCTGCTGATGGTTCTGTGAATGGGAAATGATGTGGTCTAAATCTTATTTTTGTATTTTTTCCTAAACATTTTTTGGCAAACATTTCTAATGTTCCTTTTAAGTCTGCCATTGATATGTTTTTATCTACTACTAAGCCCTCTATTTGATGGAAGACTGGCGAATGTGTTGGGTCTACTGCGTCTGAACGATATACTTTCCCTGGGCATATTATTTTAATTGGTGGCTTACTATTCTCCATAACTCTTGCTTGAACTGGTGATGTTTGACTTCTTAATACTATATCGTCTGTAATATAAAATGTATCTTGCACATCTCTTGCTGGGTGATCTTTTGGTGTGTTTAATTTATCAAAATTATATATTGCTTTTTCTACTTCTGGTCCATCTGCTATTTGATAACCCATACCTAAAAAGATTTCTTCTACTTCATCTATTATTTGCATAATTGGATGTAATGAACCTATTTTTTGTCTGTTAGATTTCATAGTTACATCTATATTTTCTGTAAGCAATTTCTTCTCGATTTCAGCTCTTTTTAACTCTTTTTCTTTTTCTACTATTAAACTTTCTAATTCGTCTCTTACTTCGTTTACCATTGCACCTATTACTGGTCTTTCTTCTTTGGATAAACTTCCCATTCCTCTTAATAATAATGTAAGTTCACCTTTTTTACCTGAATATTTTACTCTTACATCTTCTAGAGTTTTTAAGTCTTCTGCTAATTTAATTTCTTTTATAGCATTTTCCTTAATTTGTTGAATTTGTTCTTTCATAAATAATACCATTCCTTTCTTATTTTTTAAGGTCACATAGTTCTATAAAAAACTATATTTTCAAGTCACGATAAAAAATAAAAACGCCCTATGGAAACATAGGACGAAATTTATATCGTGGTACCACCTAATTTTATTAGTATTTTTAACTAAACTCATTTTGTTATATCGTAACAACCGCTTTTTCCTACACTCTAAACGATTTCAAAAAAAGTCCTCAAAAGTGAAATTTCAAATAATTATATATTAATAGTTTTCCAGCCCATGAACTATTTTCTCTTGTAATATATTTTTTAATTATTTTACTTTGCTTTTTAATAACGGATAAATATTAAATTAACTTATATTAGTATATCATAATTTTAAAAATTGTCAAGCAAAATTTTATCTAAATATTCTATTAAGAACAAAGGCACATTAATAACTTTTCCATCTTTTTTCAAATTATTCATTGAAAATCTTATAGATATGTCGTTGTCAAATTTTTCATTATATCTAGTTAAACTTACATTTTTTGCGGATTTATTTGCTTTTACTTCGATAGGTATTATTTTATTTTTATATTGAATAACAAAATCTATTTCGTACCTATCAAATGTATAGTAATTAGGTACTGTATTAAATATTGTGTTTAACATATTTAATACGTAATTTTCTGTAAATGCTCCTTTAAATTCTTCGAACAACTTATCTCCTTCTACTACAATTCTGCTGTCTAAATTTGCCATTTTTCTAAGTAGACCAACATCATTCATATAAATTTTAAATGAACTTAAATCATTATATGCTTTTAATGGAAAATCTGTTTTTGTTACATTATATATTTTATAAATTAAATTTGCATCATTTAGCCAATTTAATGCATCTTCATATTCTCTTGCTCTTGCACCTTCTTTTATAGTTTGGTATAAAAACTTCTTATTTTCCTTTGCTAATTGAGATGGTAGGCTATTCCATATTAAAGATATTTTATTTGCCTCACTATTTTGTACATGTTTTGAAAAATCGCTTTCGTAAGATTTTAATATATCTTCTTGTACATTATTTACAAGTTCCATATCCTTTTCATTTACCCAAACATTAACTGCTTCAGGCATACCTCCAATTATAAAGTATGCTTTTAATTTTTCTTCTAATTGACTAAAAAATATATCTGGAATATTTTCAATCTTTTTTATAGATTTCATATATTCTACTAAATTCTCACAACTATCTGCTATTAAAAATTCACTAAATGTCATCGGATACATATTTAGAAATTCTACTTTCCCTACTGGAAACGAAGTATGTGATAGCCTAATTCCTAATAAACTTCCTGCACAAGCTATATGATACTCATTAGCCTCTTCTTGAAAGTACTTTAAACTATTTAATGCATTAGGGCACTCTTGAATTTCATCAAAAATAATTAATGTTTTTTCTGGCAATATTGCTTTTCCATGAATAAATGCTAACTGTTCTAATATTCTCTTTGGATTTTTAGTATTATTAAATAAGTTATATAAATCTTCATCGTGATCAAAATTAAAATATGCAACACTCTCATAATTTTCTTCACCGAATTGTTTTAAAATATATGTTTTGCCAATTTGCCTTGCTCCTCTTAAAACAAGTGGCTTTCTATATTTACTTTCTTTCCATTTTATTAATTCTTCTAATATAAATCTTTTCAAATTACTTGCCTCCCATAATTAATACTAATTACTGTATATTATACTATTATCTTCACATTTTTGCAAGTAATTTTAAGAATTTCATCACACTTTTGCAAGTGTTTTTTAGATGTTTATCACACTTTTGTATTTTTTATATTATTCATTGTAGTTTCATATCCAAGTTGAAATAAATTGTCAACCTCATCAGAATTTAAAAGGCCAATATCTTTTGTATGAATTTCGATTAAATAATCAGTACCTTCTATTTCATAATTAGCTAATTCACGTGATAATAATCCTATAGAGCCTGTTATAATATTTAAAATATTTCTTTCATCTGGATTTTTTATATCGCTTCTAAATACAACTGATAATACTTTATCTGCACCTATTTTTCGTGTTTCTCTCCAAGGAATATTTTCTCTAATGCCGCCATCTATTAAATACATATTGTTATAACAAATAGGGTCAAATACACCTGGATAAGAACAACTAGAATAAATAGCATCGCATATATCTATATTGCTATTATAAATTATATTATCAGAATATGAATTTCTATAATTTTTAGAAGTAAATACACATACAGTTCCTGTATTTAAATCCACACTAGGAATTAATAAAGGCATTTTTATTTGATTAATATTTTCTATATTCTTATCTGAACAAATTTTATTTATTATTTTTTTGAATTTTTTTCCATTATTTATAGATTTTATAATAATCTTTCTCTGAAAAATAATTCCAAAAACTAATTTTATTATATTAAATATACTAATATATCCTATCTCTTTAGAATATTCCTTAAATAAACTATACATTTCGTCCGGTGTATATCCCATTGCATACATAGCCGCTATAAGGCTTCCAGAAGATGTTCCTGAAATATAATCTATTTTTATATTGTTTTCTTCTAAAGCTTTTATTACACCTATGTGAGCAGCTCCTTTTATTCCTCCACCTGATAAAGCTAATCCTAAACTCATATTTAATATCATTCCTTTCACAAAGCATCGCCTTGTTAACACCTTTTTATCTAGTATATGATATGATTATTAGCTTGTGTGTGTGATTATTACAAAGTAAAAATATCTAGGTGTCTCTAAAGGCATACACAAAAGCGTATTTATAATTGCTTCGCTTTTAATATTTCCACCATAATTATCTAATTCGAATTTAACAGTTTGAATAGCTTGTTCTATATATGCACCATTTGTCCCTTTTATAGTTTTATTACATAGTTCATCATAATTAACATCTGCATTTATTTTTATAAAAGGTACTCTTAGTTCATCTTTTTCACGTATTAATTCTTTTCGCCCCGTATATGAATTTGTTTTTTCTATTAATTCGTTATATGCTTTATCAAAACTTTCAACTGTATCTGCTCTATATAATAAAAGTTCGTCTCCTTCTACTGTATCAATTTTTACAGCAAAATCATTTTCCGAATTGTAAAATAATGCTGTTACTTGTTCAAATGTTTTGTCTTCAGTTGGAGCATCTAAAACAAAATATGATACTTCATCTTCGTAATCTCCAAAAGTTCCTGTGTCTTTAGGGAAAGGTGTCTTAAATGTAAAGGATATGAATTTTCATTCAACATTTCTTTAGTAAAAGTTTGCTTATTCAATTCATCTACTATAGCAGAATTTCCTTCTTCAAATTCTACAGGTTCTTTAGTAACTTCTTCCATTAATTCATTCCACGCTAAATTAAAAGTTCCTACCCATACTTTATTTGAACTTATAGCCCCTGTTTCTACATTGCCGTTCCCCTCTTGTATATTTCCTGTAAATGTTGGTTTCATTTCAGCTTCACCTTGAAGATTTTCATAAATTTTAAATGCTGCAAAAACAACTCCAGATAATATTGCAATAGAACATATCATTATTATTAATATTTTTAAAGTTTTATTCATACTACTGCCCTCCTTTCCTATTATTTCTCCTCAAAAAATTTATTTTATTCTATTATAAAAAACTAAAAAATTCAAGAAAATAATTTTAAAATATACAGGCACTTTATCGTAATCCAATTCATATAATTTAATAATGTTATTATTGGAGGTCTTTTCTATGTTTACACTTTCTTTATCAGGATTAATGCTTTTTTTGCAATCTACTGTTTTTATGACAGGCTACGTTACTAATAATTCTTTATTTCCAGAACCACTATCGATGGAGGAAGAAATTGAATATATAAAGAAGTATGAAGAAGGTGACGAAGAAGCAAGAAACGTTTTAATTGAAAGAAATTTAAGATTAGTAGCACATATTGCTAAAAAATATTCCTCAACTTCTGTTAGTAAAGATGATTTAATTTCTATTGGAACAATAGGATTAATAAAAGGAATAAATAGTTATAATTCTAAAAAAGGTGTAAGACTTGCCACTTATGTTGCAAAGTGTATAGATAACGAAGTTTTAATGTATTTACGTTCTTCTAAAAAAGTGCAAGCGGAAGTATATTTAAACGAGCCAATAGGCAAAGATAAAGATGATAACGAAATAACTTTGATAGACGTCCTAGAGAATAACGAAAGGACTATTGAAGAGCAAATTGATTTAAAAATGAAAATAAAATTATTATATGAAAAAATGAAAGAAATATTATTAGATAGAGAAAAATCTATTTTAGAAATGCGTTTCGGTCTTAATGGTAAAAAGCCTAAAACTCAAAATCAAATTGCAGAAATGATGGGAATTAGCCGTTCATACGTATCTAGAATAGAGACTAAAGCTATTAAAAAATTATCGAATGAAATTAAGGAATAACTTAAAAGGAAAGGAATTGAAATTTTATGCTTAATAAATTAATAGCAAATGCTAAAGCCACTATAAAAGGTGGAAAAAAGTTTCCTAAAATAAATGGGAATGTATATTTTAGACAAACTAAAAAAGGTGTATTAGTAACTGCTGAAATTAATAACCTACCTACTTCTAACAAACCATGTGAAAACAAAATTTTTGGATTTCATATTCACGAAGGAACTTCTTGTACAGGAGATGCAACAGATGAATTTAAAAACGCTTTAACTCATTATAATCCTAATAAGTGTAAACACCCTCACCACGCAGGAGATATGCCTGTTCTTTTTGAAAATAACGGATATGCATATATGTCTTTTTTAACAAATAGATTTAAAGTTGCTGATATTATAGGAAAAGTAGTTATTATTCACAGTAACCCTGATGATTTTAGAACAGACCCTAGTGGCAATTCTCGGAGAAAAAATTGCTTGTGGAAAAATAATTGCATAAAGTTATAATTTCATTATAACTTTATGTAATTTTAAATTTTATGTATACTCTAAATTGTATCTTGAACTTGTTCTAATCCGGTTTTATCAGTTCCTTTTATTTGAACAAGTGTAGCGTTTTCAAATATTGATTTTATATTATCTTCTATATTTTTATTTCCATATTGAAATGTAAATTCATAATTTTTATTTGCTTCAATTCCATTTGCTAAGCTTTTTAATACTTTAACTGTTTCTACCTCGTCATTTTGAAATTGTTTAATTGTTAAATATAAATAATTCTCATCATCGCTATCTGCTATATTTAATACATTATAAGTTTTTGTAAAATCATCTTTATTTTCTAGGGTATTATTAAATATTGTTTCTTCATTCTCCACAACTGTTTCAACTTTTTCAGATTTAAAATCATTAAATATAACTAAACTTGATACTATTAAAACAAGATATAGTGCCGCTAAAATTGCAATAAATATTAATATTCCTTTAATTATCTTTATTGTTAATCCAGCTAATTTTTGCGTATTAGTATTATTAGGGTCATTAGTATTAATATTAGTATCAATTTCTTTATCTTTAATTAATTCATCTAAGCTTATTTCAAATATTTCACTCATTTTTATTAACTTATCCATTTCTGGTGTAGTTTCACCAAGCTCCCACTTTGAAACAGTTTGCCTTGCCACTCCTAGTTCGTTTCCTAATTCCTCCTGTGATAAATTTTTGCTTTTTCTTAATTGTGTTAATTTTTCGTTAAATTTCATTTTTACTCCATTCCTTTCTTAGACATAAATGTCTACTAAATTAATTTAATTGAGAATAATTTTTTATTCTTTAATTTATTTTAATATTTTTTTCGCACTTTTATCTACCATTTCGGACTGGAAATTTAGCACTTAAACTTAACATTTATAAATTTTATATATTATATCTATATTTTTGATAAAAATCAAGAAAAAAAATATATATTAAAATATTAAATTTAATATTTTAATATATATAAATTATCTTAAATTACATATCATTTTCTTCTGGAATAATATCAATTAAGTCTTCCTCTTTTAATTCTTTATCCTTTTTTAATACTGTTTTTATTTTCTTCTTTTCTGTTTTGTTTAAGTATTCTTCATTTATATCATTTATAATAGATTCTTCTATAAATATTTGAATACTTCTAGCTAATTCCAAATCATAATCATCTAAAATTCTATTATTAGATGTTAGAATCAAACTTCCTTGCAATTCATTATCTGCCCACACAGGAAGTATAATTTGCGATGTAAAGTTTACTTCTCCTTCTTCATTATCTAGCAATGGTATTACATTATTTTTAGAATTTATAATGTACCTATCCTGTTCAATACCAGTACCTATTATAAGTAAACTTTCTAAAAGTTCTCTACTTATTAATTTATCAACTTTTTTTGCTGATTTATCAGGTACAGTTTCTAATTTAATTTTTTTTATGTCAGAGATAAATATAGTTGTTTTACTTATTTCTGCACTGCTTTCTAAAAATTTTATTAAATTGTCATTTAAATACATATATAACACTCCTTTATTATATTTTACTATAAGTATTACCATATTTTTCAAATATTATAACAATTTTTTTAAAATTTTTCTATTTTTTTGATATAAATATATTGTTTTTTATATGCAGAAAAAAGCACCTTTTATATTTGTATTTTTAGTAATGATTCAAAATATACTTGCTAAAAGCTTAATATACAGCTATTTTTAGTCAAAACATAGCTTAAGCATAACAATCCAGGTCTTGACTTGCAAATAGCTGTATATTAAGCTTTTATTTAAATATCTGTTGAGTTGTTACCACATTTTCAGCAAATCTACATTTATCTATTGCATTTATCACCTTATTATGATATTATTTTTTCATAAATAATTAACAAAGGAGTCTAAAAAAATGAAAATAGAAATAAATGCATCAACAAAACCAAAATATATCTTGCAAAAAGAAGAAGCACTTAATTTTTCAGGCAAAGCTGCAGGTATTTGCTACCTACCATTAGATACTGAAACTCTATTTAATGAACCTATTGAAAAAACAGAAAAAAGAGTACAAAACACTATAGCATCAGGCCATCATAGCGTATTTTCTCACGTTACATATAATCTACTTTTAACAGATATTCCAAAAATAATAGCTATGATATTAAATAATGAAAAAGTATATAATACATCTGAAAAATCAGCTCGCTATACTGTTATGAAATCAGAAGGGAAAGAATTAGAGTATTACAATAAATGGATAAATATATTTACTGAAAGAATAAAAGAAAAATATCCTAATTTTACAGATAAACAAATAAATAAGTTAGCATTAGAAAATGCAAGATATTTAATAAGTGTCTTTACACCTTCAACTACAATGGAATATACGGTAAGCTTTGGCCAATTAAATTATATAATTAATTGGATGAAAGATTATATAAACGTTGCTCCTTCTAATACTTTTAATGATAAATTAAAAACTGCTTTAAAAGAATTTTTAGAAGCAATGCCGGATTTAGAAGTAGATGGCTTAAATTCTAATTTAAAAAACAGAAAATTATCTTTATTTGCTGAAAGAAAAAGAAATGAAAGTTTTGATGAAAATTTCTGTACAAATTATAAAATGACATTTGCAGGATTAGCACAAGAAATGAGACATAGAACTTTAAGTTTTGAAGCATATATCCCTGGTATTTCTAATAATACTGAATTTTCAAATGAAAAAGAATATTATATACCACTAATTTTAAAAGACTCTGTTTACGAAAAAGAATGGCTAGATAATATATCAGAATTAGGCAATAATTATCCTCAAGGAATGCTTCTTCAAGTAAATGAACGCGGAACTGTAGAGAATTTTATTTTAAAATGTACAGAAAGATTATGCGGTGCTGCACAACTCGAAATAATGGAACAAACTAGAGTAACTTTAAACAAGTACTTAGAAGAAACAAAAAATAATAATCCTACAATATATAATTATCTTTTACCATATAGCAAAGGCCCTAGATGTACTTTCCCAAACTGGAAATGCAACTCCCCTTGCGTATTTAAAGCAAAAGATGCTTTTAATAGAATTGTTTAATACAACTACATCAAGAAAGGAAATTAGTTTTGGAAAAAAATTTTTTCATAACTATGTGTGCCCTACGAGCAAAGCTAGAAAGGAATGTAAAATTTTTATGACTACCAAATACTTAGAAAAACTAGAATACTTTAAAATTATAGATATTTTAAAAAATTTTTGTGTAACACATATAGGAAAAAATTTAGCTTTAAACCTTTTACCATATTATAAAAAAGATTTAGTTGAAAAAGAATTAGAAGAAACAAGTAATGCATATACATTAATTTTTCAAAAAGGTAATTTACCTATTTATGAAATTAGTAATAATATAGATAGTGATTTAAGAATGTTAGAATTCGACTCTATTCTTTCAATTAGACAAGTTTTAGATGTTACTAATGTATTAAGATTAGGACGCGAATTAAGAGAGTATTTCGCTTTATATAAAGATGAAATTAAAATAGATTTTTCCGATTGTCTAAATAAATATTTCAATAATCTTTATACAAATAAAGATATTGAAGAAAAAATATTTAAAAATATAATAGATGAAAATACTCTTGATGACCACGCTTCCCCAGATTTATACTCTATACGTAAAAAACAAGGTAAAATAGACGAAGCTATTCATAATAAATTAAACTCAATGCTTTCTTCTAAATACGTTCAAGAACCTATTGTTACTATTAGAAATAACAGGTATGTAATCCCTATTAAACAAGAATATAGAGGCGAAGTTAAGGGATTTATACAAGATATTTCTACTAGTGGTGCTACTGTTTTTATAGAACCTACACAAGTATTTGATTTAAATAATGAATTAAATGATTTAAAATTACAAGAAAGTTTAGAAATAGAAAAAATCTTATCTGATTACTCTAAAATGTTAAAAAGCATTGTAAATTACTTACGTAATAATTTAACACTAATAGCTAAAATAGATTTTATATTTGCTAAAGCTAAATATGCCATATCTGTAAATGCATATGAGCCTAAAATAAATAATGAACATTATATAGACTTAATAAATGCTCGCCACCCTTTAATATCTAAAGACACTGTAGTTCCTATAAATATAAATTTAGGAAAAACTTTTGATAGCTTAATAATAACTGGGCCAAATACAGGTGGCAAAACAGTATCCCTAAAAACAACTGGGCTTTTAGTTGCAATGGCTATGAGTGGTCTTTTTATACCTGCTAATGAAAATAGTAGTATCTATATATTTGATAATATTTTCGCAGATATTGGAGATAATCAAAATATACAAGAATCTTTAAGTACATTTTCATCTCATATGAGTAATATTGTAGAAGTATGTAATAGTGCAACTAAAAATAGTTTAGTATTATTTGATGAACTTGGTTCGGGAACAGATCCAATAGAGGGTTCTGCACTTGCAATAAGTGTTTTAAAATACTTATATAATATAAAAGCATTAACTGTATCTACTACTCACTATACAGAATTAAAAACATTTGCATTAACAAATGAAGGTTTTGAAAATGCTTGTTCAGATTTTGATATAGAAACGCTAACACCAACGTATAAACTTTTAATCGGTATCCCCGGAAAAAGCAACGCTTTTGATATTAGTAAAAAACTTGGTTTAAGAAAAGAAATTTTAGATGACGCATATAATTTACTAGATAAAAATAATATAGATTTTGAAAATATGTTAAAAAAATTATATAATGATAAACTTTTAATAGAAACTGAAAAAGATAAAATTCTAAAAACTTCAAAAGAAGTTGAAACTTTAAAACAAGAATTGCTTACAGAGAAAAAGGATAAAGAGGTAAAAGCAGAAAAATTATTAAATAATGCAAAATTAGAGTCACGTGAATTACTTTTAAACACGAAAGAATTAGTTAATACAATTATAAAAGAATTAAATGAGAAAAATATAAGTTTAAAAGAAGCTAATGAATTAAGAAATAAATTAAATAAAAATATTCAAAACTTGGAAGTACTTAATAACGCTGAAAGCAACGTCTCATCACTAAACTCTGAAACATTTGAAAACGACGCTGATTCAATAAAATTAGGTATGAAGGTTTTTGTACCAAAGTTCAATGATACAGGAATTATAAATTCATTACCTAATAAATCGAATGAAGTTTTAATTACAATAGGAAATATAAAGACTAAAGTAAAATTAAATGAAATTAATAAAATAAAAGAAACGGTACTTCATAAAGGAAAATTAGTATCTAAAGTTACACATAATATTTCGCCAAGCAATAATGTATCTAATGAAATTAATGTTATAGGATATAATTTAGAAGATGCAATTTGGGCGGTAGATAAGTACTTAGACACAGCTTCCCTATCTTCCTTAAATGCAGTTAGAATAGTACACGGCAAAGGTACAGGTATTTTAAGAAAAGGAATACAAAATTATCTAAAAACTAATAAACATGTAAAAAGCTTTAGAACTGGCTCTTATGGTGAAGGTGAAATGGGTGTAACTATTGTGGAGCTGAAGTAAAAAAGGTATATAGGAACGAAAAAAGAAGGCGTCCTAATTACAAGACACCTTCTGTTTTAAATTCTTAACCGTCTCCTTATAATCATCACTCTTAACTAAATAGCTTCCTACAACTGCAATATCTGCTCCTGCTTCTTTTATCAATTTAATAGTTTCATTATTTATTCCGCCATCTACCTCTATTTGCACTTCTAGATTATTTTTATCTATATATTCTCTTAATTCTTTTATTTTACCTATAGAACTTTCCATAAACTCTTGTCCGCCTTCACCGGGTTCTACAGACATTACTAAAATTAAACTTATATACGGTAATATGTCTAAGATTTCTTTAACTTCTGTATTTGGCTTTATAGAAATTCCAGCCATACTATCATACTTTTGTATATATTTTATTTTTTCTATTATTTTTTCTTTGTCTTTATTAACTTCGTAATGGAATGTTATATATTTAGGTTTTAAATCTAAATATTCATTAATATAGTAATCTATATCTTCGACCATTAGATGTACATCTAATGGTATTTGAGATATATGTTTTAATGTTAATGCGTTTTCTTTCATTACTGCACTAGTATTATTTTTCACAAATTTTCCATCCATTACATCTATATGAAAATAATCTACATTTGCTACTTCTAAATTATATAATTTTTGTGTTATATTTTCTTTTTCTAAAGATAATATTGAAGCTGAAATTTGCATAATTACTCCTATCTATTTCCCACAATATTTAGCACAGGATTATCTTGATTTAAATTAAGCATTTCTGTTTTTTCCAACACTCCTGATATATATACTTTTACAGTTACTGTTCCAATTCCTTGGAAAGTTGCACTTACATTTTCAGTATCTTCTGGTACTTCTTTTTTATACACAGTATCTTCTACACCTTGTGAAGTTACTCTTACTGTTACATCTACATTTTTTGGTTCTTCTGGTTCTGTTGTATTAGTTGTGTTTTCTGAACTTGAATCGCTTGAATCATATCCTGTAAATGATCTTACATTTATGTTTACTGTTCCTGTTTTTATTTGTGGTAAGCTATTTACTGTTATTGTTATTTCTGTACCTACCTCTACTTCTTTAGCAGCTTCTAACGTTTGTTTTATTATTGTATTATCATCTTTTGTTGTATCTGTTTCAGTTATTACTGCTTCTAGTATTAATTCAGCTTCTTCTATTAATTTTTTAGCCTCATCTAATGATTTTCCAATTAAGTTTGGTACTGTTACCATTTTTACGCCTTTGCTTACATATACTTTTACAGTGCTTTTGCCAGCAACTTCTTCTCCTTCAACTGGCTCTTGTTTTATAACATATCCGGCTTCTACTTTATCGTTATTCTCTTCTATAATTTCTACTTTTAATCCTAACTCCTCTAATTCTTGTTCTGCTTCTTCTTGCGTCTTGCCTACTACTGTTGGCACTACTACTATTTCTTTTCCTTTACTTACTACAACTTCAACTGTACTTTCTTCTAAGACGTTAAAGTTTTCAATAAATTTAGGATCTTGTTGTATTATTACATCTGCCTCTATTTCTTCATCATATCTTTCTTCTATAACTTTATATTTTAAATTTAATCCTAATAAAGTAGATTGAGCTTCTTCTTGTGTCATTCCTACTAAATTTGGTATTTGTACTTCTTTTGGTTTTGAAGCATTTAGTATACTATACCCTGCAAAAATAGCTCCTACGAATATTCCAATTACTAATACTACTATTAAAGCAATTTTTAAGGCTTTATGCTCGCTAAAAAATGATTTTTTCTTTTCTACTTCTTGAAATTCTTCTTTTTTAGAAGTTTCTCCTGTATTACTATTTATAGTAGGAACTCTTTGCGTTCTGGCAATAGTAACATCATCTGCCATTCTTACAAAATTTCCATCAGGATTCTTTAACACTTCTCTTAAATCTTCTAACATTTCAGTTGCAGACATATATCTTTCGCTAGGTTCCTTTTTCATAGCCTTCATTATAATATCATTTAAGCTTTGTGGTATATTAGGGTTTAATTTTATTGGTTCTACAGCTTCTTCTTGCATATGTTTTAATGCTATTGAAACAGGAGTATCTGCATCAAATGGTACTTTTCCTGTTAACATTTCATACAAAACTACACCTAATGAATAAATATCAGATTTTGCGTCTGTATATCCACCTTTTGCATGTTCAGGTGAAAAATAATGTACAGATCCTATAGTTGCACCAAACGCTGTTATCGTCGAATTTGAGACTGCTTTTGCAATTCCAAAGTCAGTTACTTTAGCAACTCCATCTTCTGTTATAATTATATTATGTGGCTTTATATCTCTATGTATTATATTATTTCTATGAGCCACTTCTAAAGCTTGTGCTATTTGTATAGCAATATTTACAGACCATTTCCAAGATAAAACTCCATCTGTGTCTATAATTTCTTTTAAAGTTTTACCTTTTATTAATTCCATTACAATATAATATATATTTCCATCATTTGCTACATCATATATAGAAACTATATTAGGGTGTGTTAAGCTAGCAGCTGCTTGTGCTTCAGAATTAAATCTTTTTATAAATTCTTCATCAGTTATAAATTCTTCTCTTAATACTTTAACGGCTACATATCTATTTAAAACATTACATCTTGCTTTATATACTGTAGCCATTCCACCTACGCCTATTTTCTTTATAATTTCATATCTATTATTTAATACTTTCCCTACTAAATCCATATTCTACTCCTCATCTCCTAAGATTTTAGTATTTATTAAAATCACTGTTATATTATCTAAACCGCCTTTTTCGTTAGCAGCTTGTATAAGATTTTTGTTTGCCAAATTAATATCTTTTGATACTATTTCTAAAATTTCATTATCTCTTAACATATTTGTTAAACCGTCTGTACACATCATTAATGTATCGCATAATTCTAAATCTAAAACTAAAATATCTGGCTCCTCAAATATTTCATTTCCACCTAAAGCTTTCATAAGCATATTTTTTCTAGGATGATTATATGCTTCTTCTTTAGTTATGCTGCCTTCTTTTAATAATTTTTGTACATAACTATGGTCTACAGTTAATTGCTCTATACTAGTATTATTATGAGACAAATTCAATTTATATATTCTACTATCTCCAATATGTGCAATATATACCTTATTATTATATATTAAACAAACATCAAGGGTAGTACCCATTTCTTCTAAATCTTTTTCTTTTTTTGCTTTTTCATATATAACATTATGAGCGACATTAAAAGAATCTTTTAAAATTTGAACTATTTGTTCTTCATTTAAATTCTTTTTATTTTTTATTTTATCTTCTAAATATTTTTTTACCGTTAGCACAGCTAAGTTACTTGCAACTTCGCCTCCGCTATATCCACCCATACCATCAGCTATAATATATAAATTTAATTTATCATTTTCGCTAGATATATAATAACAATCTTGATTTATTTCTCGTACTTTACCTATATCTGTTTTTGCTAATACATTCATATATATTTTTTGATCCTCTCTTTTACTATTTATCGTTAACACTTTTTCTTCGTAATTGTCCGCATGCTGCGTCTATATCTGAACCTAATTCTCTTCTTACAGTTGCTACTATTCCATTTTCATTTAAGTAATCTCTAAATTTTATTATATTTTTATCGTTAGTTTTCTTAAATGGCTCATTTTCTATTTTATTTACAGGTATTAAATTTACATGACATAACATTCCTTTTAGTAATTTTATTAAGCCATTTGCATCTTCTATATTATCGTTTTCGCCTTTTATAAGGGCATATTCAAAAGAAATTCTACGATTTGTTTTTTCTATATAATATTTACAAGCTTTCATAAGCTCTTCTATATTATATTTTCTATTTATTGGCATTAGTATACTTCTTTTTTCATTATTTGTGCAATGTAATGAAATTGATAATGTACATTGTATATTTTCATCTGCTAATTTATATATATATGGGACTAAACCGCTTGTTGAAATACTTATGTGCCTTGCTCCTATGCTTAACCCTTTTTGATTATTTATTATTCTTATTGCATTTATTACATTTTCATAATTATCAAAAGGTTCTCCTATTCCCATAAAAACTACGTTTGAAATTTTTATATTTTCATCTCTTTCTACTGCTAAAATTTGCTCTACAATTTCAGCAGAAGTTAAACTTCTTATAAAAGGTAATCCTGTTGAAGCACAAAATTTGCATCCCATTTTGCAACCTACTTGTGATGATACACATAAACTCTTACCATATTTATATTCCATTAAAACTGTTTCTATTGCGTTGCCATCATTTAATTCAAATAAATATTTCTTTGTACCATCTTTTGAAGATTGTTTTGTTTTTATTTTATGTATAGTAAACTCAAAATGTTCCTTTAATTTTTTTCTTAAATCTAATGATAGATTAGTCATTTCATCAAATGAATTTACTTTATCTACATATAGCCATTTAAAAACTTGTTCTGCTCTATATGGCTTTTCATTTAATTCTAAAAGTTGTTTTTTTAACTCTTCTAAATCATAGTTTTTTATACTTTTCAATTTTATTACCTCATACTTTATACTTATATCATACTTCTATGTTTTTTTCAACTAGTTTTTCAAGAAAAAACACATAAAAATAAATTCAATTCATTTTTATGTGTTCCCTTAATATACTTTTTATTAAGCAATACCATATTTCTTTTTAAATTTATCTGCTCTACCACCAGTTGTATTTAATTTTAAGTTTCCTGTCCAATATGGATGACATTTTGAACATACATCAACTTTCATATCTTTTTTTGTTGAACCAACTTCTAACACGTTTCCACATGCACATGTTATTGTTGTTTGATTATATGCTGGATGTAAATTTTCTTTCATCTGTTTCCCCTCTTTCTTGATTATTTAAAAACATCTATAATATAATAACATATTTTTTTTAATATTGCAAGTTATTTATACATTATTTTCTACAGTTTTTACATAGTCTGCTGATAGTCGTAATTCATCATTAAATGATATTTTCGTTGTTAGTTTTGAAATTATATTAAATAAACAGGCAACTATTAAAATAAATAATCCTAATTTTTTCCAAATTCTTGCCATTGTTTTAATCTCCTTTGATTTTCGATATTATAATTATATCTATTTTTCACGTATTTGTCAATATTTTTATATTAACTTTGCATTTTATCTTCTTTTACATAATATTATTACTTTTTTATTATATGTCAAGAAAAGTTTAATTTTTTCAACTTTTTTGGAGATATGCTTAAAGTGGTAAATTTTACCATTCCTTTTATTTCTAGTATTTTAAAAATAAATTTGCAAATTATATTAATAAGGAAAAAATTTTATAAAAAAACTTTTAACTATGTATATCTTCTGAATAAAACGAGAAAGGGATGAAATTTTTTATGAAAAAAATATATTTAACTTTATTATTACCAATTTTTTTGTTTTTATTAACTGGCTGTGGAAATAATGATAATAGCAATGATGTTAATAATCAAGTTGCAACTACAAGATATACACCAAATACTTCTACGCAAAATAATAATACTACAAATTCTATAGCTGAACGAGTTACTGTTACTTTAGATAACAACAATACAAATAATACAAATTCTACAATTAATAGTATAAATGAAAATTCAATTTCTAATAAGGCTACTAATACTACAAAATCTAAAGAAACAAATAAACCCGCTGAACCTACTGAAGTTGATTTAAGTTCATTTTCTACAGAAATTTTAACTTCTGACCCTAATAGAAATAATAATATTCACTTAACTTGTAATACTCTAAATGGTCATATCGTAGAGCCTGGAGAAACTTTTTCTTTTACAGGTTTATTAGGAAAATCTACATCAGATAAAGGTTATAAAGAGGCTAATGTTATTAATTCTGAAGGTGATACTATAAAAGGTCTTGGTGGTGGTAATTGCCAAGTAAGCTCTACTTTATATAATGCTGTTGCTCAAATTCCTGAATTAGAAGTTATAGAAAGACATAATCACGGCGCAGAAGTTCATTATGTACCTATAAGTCAAGATGCCGCCGTTGCTTATGGTAGTATGGATTTTAAGTTTAAAAACAATTTAGGTTCTAGTATTAAATTATATGCTTCTACTGATGATAAATATATTACTATTAGAATTGCTAAAGTTATAGAGTAATAAGGAAATCAGCGAAAAGACTATACAGAGATAATTCTGTATAGTCTTTTATTCTCTATTGGTGCGGGCGAGAGGACTTGAACCCCCACGTCAAAGACACTAGATCCTAAGTCTAGCGCGTCTGCCAGTTCCGCCACGCCCGCATATCAATTACAACATATATATCTTACCATTTTTTATTTGCTTTGTCAATAATTTTAACGAAATTTAAATAGAAATTGTTATAATTCCGTAGTTTTACATTTTTTTAAATATTTTAGGTAACTTAAAGCTTAGAGCAATAAGCTTTTAATTTTGTCAACTT
>CALXUC010000013.1 GCA_944391575.1 uncultured Clostridia bacterium
TTTTAGAGAACAATTATTTTAAAGTTGGGACATTTTCTAAAGTTATTACTTAAGACATTATCATAAATTAATCATAAAATTTTTAAAAATTTTCTTACATTTATTGACAAATTAAATAAAAAGTGTTATTATATATAAGTACGTTATGGATTGGTAGCTCAGCTGGATAGAGCAACGGATTTCTAATCCGTGGGTCGGGGGTTCGAATCCCTCCCAGTTCACCATAAATGAACAACCTAAATTGCTTAGAGAATTAAGCCTTTTAGGTTGTTTTTTTATTTACAAAAAATGGTAAAGATAACATTTTATTTATTTGTTATCTTCTATTTTTACATTTTTAATATTATTTAAGTCCACCTAAAAGTCCATTTCTTTTGATAATTCATCAATAGTATAAACCTTTTTTGTTTTCTTATCTACGAATTGAATTTCAAAATCGCAAACATTTATAAATTGTTGAATTGTATCAAAATTCGGATTACTATATTCTGTTTCATAATTAGAAATTGTATTGTCTGCTAAATGTAATTCGTTGCCCATATTACTTTGTGTTAGTCCTCTTATTTTTCTTATATTTCTTAGTATTTTACCGATCATAATAAATCCCACCTTTTAATTTATTATTTCAAAAAACAGATAATTTATCATAAAATTTCGAAATACTCGAATATTTTTTCTCGAATATCTTGAAATTATTATTACGATTTGATATAATGTTCGAGAATATCGAAGTTATGAAATTGACAAAAATGAAAAATAATAAAGCAGTATATTATAATACACCGAATAGGATAATTTCTAATACGGATATTTTTAAAATTTAACAAAAAAATGATAGGAGGTGAAATTTTATGATTAATAATAATAATGAAAATAATTCTATATTGAATAAAACTTTATATATTACAAGTAGTGGAAAACGTATTACTGTAAAGACTGTATTATGTATTATAGGGATGATTATAGTCATTGGTATAACATTCAAATATGTATTAGATATAGGTATTGGTGAAGGTAGCCACACAGCTTGGTCTATCTATAATTAATTATAAAGTAAAGAACTAAAGGTATAATACATTATTAAAAGATAGCATTTTATTGGCTATCCTTTTCTTAATCACCTAATTTTTTCTTTATATCTGCTAGCAAATCATTAACATCTATTTCTAGAACTTTAGCCAATCCATACAATTCATAATCCTTTACAGTTCTCTTATTATTTTCTATATCATATAAACTTTGTTTGTGTATACTTATTCCTAATAATTCTAATTGAGCAGATAATTTTTCATAAGAAATATTTTTTTCAGTTCTATATTTTTTTAATAATCTACTTATAACATTCATATTTTCTTCAAATTTTACAATCAACGACATATTTTTACCTCTTTTTTTTTAATATGTATTGATTTTATACTATTTAGTATGTTATTATATAAGTGTTAACACTTATTGTTCGTATTATACTATAAGAGGTTTAAAAAAATGTATAAAATGAACGGATACTTTAAAATACCAGATTACATAGTATAAAAATTTATTGACTAAATAAAATCAACTACGCAAAAAAATTGTAAGTGTATGAGATGTCAAAATATTAGGACACTTTTAAAACTATCATAAGTCAATAATAGATTATTATAACAATAAGTTAAACATATTATAACTATTGTCGAAAATAAAAATATATTCTAGTATTATAATTCGACAAAGTAATACATAAGAAAGGGAGTGAATTTATGGGAATTAGAAAATCTATGGAAGAACAAATACGAGTAGAAGGAAATCGTGATACTTGGATGGAAAAAGTTGCACAAGCGCTTAAAGTTGGCAAATTTACAAATATTAACTGCAACAAAACACTCTATCAGATTAAGGCTGACTATAAAAAATTTACTGTTTGGGGCGAAATTATTGTTACTTTAATATCTGTTGATGCTATAAGAGAACAAACTGATATACATATTAAATCAACTTCAAATATTGATAATATATATGCTCTATTGAAAAGTCCAAACACAACAATAATAGAAGCTTTTAAATCAGCACTTAATTAATAATAAAAAATATATAGAGTGTATTCAAATAACATAACGTCTATATTTTAATAATTATAGAAAATAAAAGACGAGAGGGGGTGAATTTTATATGAATAACGAAAATAATTCAATGTCTATAGCTAGTTTAATTTGTGGTATTGTATCTATATTTATACTTCCATTTATTTTTGGTATAGCTAGTATCATATTAGGAATAATTGCAATTTCTAAACAAGAAGAAAAGAAAAATTATGCAGTATTAGGTATAATTCTAGGAATAATTGGTGTTATTTGGGCATTTTACTCAACAGGTATTATTTAGATTTAAAAATTAATAAAAGGAAAAGAGGAAAGAAAATGTCAATAATTTGTTTAATTTTGAGCTTAATAGGTTGGTTGATTATAATGTCAGCAACGCCTTTTGATACATCAGCAATTTTTTTAGGAACACTTTTTTCAATAGGTGGCTTAATTATTGGAGTACTCGCAATATTAAATACAAACTCTAAAAAAAGTTCTGCAATTATAGGAATTAGTCTTTGCATTATATCATTTTTTATAAATGTAGAGTTAAACAATACTAGAAATAATAGTCCAAGTTACAATTATTCAAGCGAAACAACAGTTAGCACAAATATTACTACTCCATCTACATCAATAACAACACCGCCAACTATTACAACTACTAAAGAAAATTATCAACAAATATATAATGAGTATTCAAAAAAATTGATAAATGCTGCATCAACTGCAACAGGTGATGAAATGGCTGAAATTGTTGTTGAGGGAGGGCTTAAAATGGCAGAATATAAAAATTCTATGCCTGTATCAAGCGTCGATGGAAAATATGAAACTTATGAGAAATGGTGGACAAAATTATGGGACATTTATTGGGAATTAGTGTATAATTAAAATATTATTAAAGCAAGCAACTTATTTACATTTCACCAAATTATCTAATATTATTTAATGCTGATTATAGAAATGTTATCAAAAAATAATAGTGGATAGTAAAGAAGCTTAATACTTATTAATAAAAGAAGCAAACTTATAATTGCTTCTTTTAAAATTTACAATACATACAAGTAATTTTTTAAATATCTTGTATAAATTTAAATTAAATATACTATAAAAAGTAAAGAAAATACAGTAAATTAAATATGTATAAAATTATATAAAATCATTAAAAATACAAAAAAATTAACCAAATTCATCATATAGCATAAAAAATAAACTAATAAAATAGAAAAATTTTATTAGCTTATTAAAAAACCTTATTTTATAAAAAAATAATTATTTGTCATTCTTTTCAAATACAACATCTTCAAAATTAGGATCATCAAAGAACTCTGGTAATGTAATATTAAAACCTTCACATATATGAAGTAATACACCTAATGTAGGTAAATTATTTCTTCCACTTATAACAGCATATACAGTTGCCTTTGGTAAACCGCTTGCTTTGTATAAGTCCCAAGGTTTCATATTCTTCTCCTTTAAATAATGTTGTATTCTTGCTCTAACTAATTCATCTAATTGCATAGATATTCCCCCCTCAATAAAAAAATTATACCAAGTTATGTAACAATTTTAGTCGATTTTTATAGACTTATTGATAAAAAAATGTTATAATTGTTTACTAGAGGTGATATTATGTTAAAATATGTGAAAAAATATACTAAAAATAATAATAATTTAGATGATATAGATAAATTTATATTAAAAAATATTTCTCAGCCTATAGAAACGCCATATTACATTAAACAAAATATTAAAAAAACTATAGATTATCTTTTTTTAAATAATACTCAATAGTATATATTTTTATTCTATGTTTTTTTTGAAATAATATTTATAAATATACCAATTTCCAATATTTTCTAGGAAAAATTATTTATATAATAAAAAGTATTAATAAAATTACTCTTATTAATACTTTTTTACTATTATCTTATATTTCTTAATGCTTCTACCCTATCTTCAATAGAAGGGTGAGTTGAAAGTAAACTTGTTGATTTTCTTTTTGCTTTTAATCCTTTTTTAAATGGATTTACTATATACATATGTGCTGTTGCTGAACTTTCAACACCTAACTTACGAGTGTCTCCTCCTAATTTTAACAAGGCATCAATCAAACCTTGTGGATTTCTTGTAAATTCAACTGCTGTAGCATCTGCTAAATATTCTCTCCTTCTTGAAACTGCAAGTTGTATTAAAGTTGAAAAAATTGGAGCTAATATTAAACATATCAAACCGACTATCATAAGAATTGGATTTTTATTATTGTCTCTATCTGAAAAAATAAATACTCTCGTAAATATATCAGATAACATTACAACTAATCCAACCATTACAGATATAACTGCTGATAATCTTATATCATAATTTTTAATATGTGCCATTTCGTGTGCGACTACGCCTTCTAATTCATAATATTCTAAATTTTCTAATAGAGCTGAAGTTACACAAATTACTGAATTTTCAGGATTCCTTCCCGTAGCAAAAGCATTCATTTGTGGTGAATCCATTACATATAATTTTGGCCTTGCAGATAATCCTGAAGCTACCATTAATGAATCCAAAATATTTACTAGTTTCTTATCTTCTTCCTCTGTCGCTGGTCTCGCATTGCTCATTTTTAATATAATCTTATCACTATAATAATAAGATGACCACGCAGATATTATTGAAACTATTAATGCTATTACTATTGACATTGGTCCTAAATCAAAGGCATAACATACATAATAAACAATTAAAGTTATGAATACTATAAATATTGAGACAATTATACCTGTTTTAAATTTATTCTTTTTTACATCTTCTAACATTTATTCGCTCCTATTTATCAAACGATACTTTAATATTTTTTCTAATTTCTTCATTTTCAACTTCGAATAACTCTTTCGGTTCAAATTTAAACATTGATGCAATTATATTAGTTGGAACAACTTCTAATTTTGTGTTATAAATTGTTACACTATCATTATAAAATTGTCTTGAAAAAGAAATTTTATTTTCTGTATTTCTTAATTCTTCTTGTAAATCTGAAAAACTTTGATTTGCTTTTAAATCCGGATAATTTTCAGATACAGCCATTATAGATTTTAAAGTTTCTGATAATTGATTATCTAAATTTGCTTTTTCTCCAACTGTTGAAGCATCAGCCCATGCATTACGTAATTCTGTTACTTTAGCTAAAACTGTTTTTTCATGCTCCATATAACCTTTTACAGTTTCTATTAAATTTGGAATTAAATCAAATCTTCTTTGTAATTGTACATCAATTTGACTCCATGCATTTTCCACTTTTTGTCTAGCATTTACTAATCCATTATAAAGAGCTATAACGATAATGATTAATAAAACTATAATTCCTATACCAATAATAATTCCCATATTATCTCTCCTTCTTTTTTATTATATGTATTTTTTTATACATTATTATAATAACATATTTTTAAAAAATTTACAATATTTTATTCTAAAATACGGACAACCTGCATATATTTATTATATAACAATTTTGCAACAGCTCAAATACTAATAGTGAAACGGCTTCAAATGAACAAATACTAGCTGTTACAATTTTTAAAAATTATTTTTTAGAAAAATTTGACATTTAAAAAAAACTTTGTTATAATGAATTTGTTGTTTAAGGAGGAATATTTTTTATGATCAAAAGAAAAAATGCCATTCTTAAGATAGGAATTTTGTGCATTATATTTTTCTTTGCATTAAGTATTGTTGTTTTTGGAGATAAAATTAATTTATCTACAGTAAAAATTCAATTTGCTAATGGATCTGAAATAAATATTTTTACAACTAAAAGTAAAGTCGCTGATATATTAGCAGATGCGAATATTATTCTTTTAGAAACGGAAACAGTATCACCTGATTTAGAAGAAAATTTAAATGAAGATAAGAAAATTGTAATTTCAGATATTAACAATATTGTAAAAGTTTCTGACGAAGAGACTCAAGAAATAACTAATGAAACTTTAAAAGACGATTATGGAACTATAACTGAAAAGATAATAACTGTAGAAGAAGAAATACCTTTTGAAACTATTGAAAAAAATGTAGAAAGCAATGTAAATGGTGTTAAAACTACTAATAAAGTTTTACAAGAAGGTGTCAATGGTTTAAAGGAAATCACATATAAATGCAAATATAAAAATTCTGTTGAGATATCAAGAGAAGAAATTTCTTCTAAAATTATAAAAGAACCTGTTGATAGAATAGTTCAAATTGTTGTTCAAACTGTAACTTCAAGAAGTACTACAATTAGAACAAATACTGCTGGTTCACTAGCAAGTCAAGTTGCTAATATAACACCTGTAGAGAAAACAATGAATGTATCAGCATATACAGCTTCAACTTGTGGTAAATCACCTTCAAGTCCTGGATATGGTGTAACAGCTTCTGGCGCTATGGCTTCTGCTTGGTATACAGTAGCAGCAGGTAGTGGATATAAAATGGGAACAATTATCTATATTCCATATTTTGAAAATGCTCCAAACAAAGGTTGGTTTGTAGTACAAGATAGAGGTGGAGCAATATCTAATTCAAAACTAGATATTTATATGGATACTTATAATGAATGTATAGAGTTCGGTAGAAGAAATTTAACTTGTTATGTATATGAAATATAAAAAAATTATCTTTTAATTAAATTTTTTAAAAAAACACTTGAATTTTATACAGAAATATGTTATTATATATAAGTACTTTGTAAAAGTACTTATATATTTTTCTTCGGGGTGTGGCTCAGTTGGTAGAGCGCGTGGTTTGGGACCATGAGGTCGCACGTTCGATCCGTGTCACCCCGACCATAAAAAGGAGCTTTTTACAAGCTCCTTAAATTGTTTTTAGGCTAATTTTAGCCTTTTTCTTTTCTCAAACTTTTCAAAATTTCTCTTTATTTGTATTATTGCATTTTTCAAATTTTTAACCCTTTTATAATAAAAATATTTAATTATCAGCAATTATTGACTTTCCAAAATGGATATGATAAAATTTACTCGTAAAATGAGAAAGAGAAAAAAATATGACAAATGGCGAAAAAATAAAATATTTAAGAGAAAAAATGGATTTACTCAGAAAGATATTGCTATAAGATTAGGCGTAGAACCTGCAGCAATATCAAAATATGAATTAGATATGAGAGAGCCAAATATAACAAATACTAATATTTCGGTGTTAAAAATAATATATATCAAAAAAATAAAGATACTTATTATACTCAGTTACATTTGCCTATAACAGTATTAACTGCCGGAGAGTATATTGATATAATGAGTAGATTATAAAAGAAGGTGAACTTATGAAAGATTTAGAAAATTCAAGGCTTGATAGAAAAAATGTTTTAAATAATAAATATGCTGTAGAAATCTTAGAAAAGGATTTAGATTTTAAAGGATATTTATATAATAGTGAAATATGTTTTTTAAAAGAAAATGTTGTGAAAATTTTTGAAGCTGATGTAAGAACAATAGAAAGAATCATTGAGTCAAATTATGAAGAATTAGTTGAAAATGGATATGAAATACTCAAAGGGAAGAAATTAGAAGATTTTAAAAAAATTTGTTACCGGTCAAAATGCCGGTAACAAAATTAATCAACTTGGAATATTTAGATTTAGAACTATACTTGATATAGCAATGTTACTACAAAATAATAATACAGCAAAGTACATAAGAAATAGGATATTAGACATTGTTATTGATGTTTTAGCTGAAAAAACAGGTGGAAGTACAAAATATATAAATCAAAAAGATCCTGATTTTCTTCCGATTGCTGTGGGAGAAATACAAAACAGAAAGAAATTTACTGATGCATTAAGAGATTTTGTAGATGTAGGAAACTATAAATATGGATATTTCACAAATTTAATTTATGAATGTTTATTTAAAGAAAATGCACAAGAATACAAAAACATTTTAAAATTAGACAAAAAGAATACAGTAAGAGCCACTCTTTATTCAGAAGTACTAGTTGAAATATCATCATATGAAGCCGGAATAGCATACGAAATCGAACGAAAATTTAATACAGATAAAGTAAAATTATCAAAAAAAGATGTGGAAAAAATTATTTACGATATGTTTAATCACCCAAAAGAGCAACCAAGAATACAAAATATAAGAACAAAAATGGCAAGTAGAGATTTAAACTTTAGAGATGCTTTGCATAAAAAGTTAGAAAATTATATAAAAGAAGTTCCTACAGAGGAATATGACAAATTCTTAAATGATCAAATAAAAATTATTGCCGAAGAATTAGAAGAAAATAAAGATGTTTTTGAAAGGTTAAAGGATAAATGATGGAAGAAGTCTTGAAAATACAATATTTTGGAATTGAATATGTTGAAAAAATACATGATGAGCAAATAATTAATTATGGAAAAAATGGACTTGTTGGTTATAAGGATAAAGGACAGTTAGAAAGTATCCTATTCAACATACAAAATGATTTATATTATCCAACTTTTATAGATAAATTAACCCATTTAATATTTTGTTTAGTAAAGTTTCATATTTTTAATGATGGAAATAAACGAACTGCGATTGCTTGTTCATCATATTTTCTTCAAATAAATCGGATATGATTATATTATTGGAACATTCATAAGGGAAATGGAAAATGTCTGCATTTGGCTGGCAGAAAATAAGTTTGATAAAACGTTTTTAAAGAGAATAGTTACAGATATAATAGAAAATACTGAGATTACAGCAGAAACAAAATTAGAGTTGATTGATATATTATTTAAGAATTAAAAGATGAGAAGGTATGACTAGTATAGAATTTATTTTAAATACTAAAGATTATTTACAGGATTTTTCTACACGATATACATATAATTCAAATGCTATTGAAGGAAGTACTCTTACCTATGCTGAAACATATGCTATTCTTTACAACGACAATAGCTTTAAAATCGAAGGAAAAGAGCCAAGGGAGATCTATGAAGCTATAAATCATAAAAAAGCATTAGAATTAGTTTTTAAGAATTTAAAAAATAATGTAAAAAATTATTAATGTTTGACCAGTAATTGCTAGTAACTTAATACTTATAAATAAAAATAATGCAGTTGATTTTTATCTGCATTATTTTTTTTAATCTATTTTTATTTGTCAATAACAACATCAAATAATGATATTGTTATACCAGAAATAGATATAGAAGGAAATCTTGAACTTAATACAAATAATGGAAATATTATACTAAACTCAGTAAATGTTTCTAAAGATGTTAGTTTAACAGGGAAAAACGGAAATATAACTGGAACAATAAAAGGTTCTTATGACGATTTTTCTATAAATGCTGAAGCTCATAAAGGAAATAGTAATCTTCCAGTTACTAAAGAAGATGGTTCTAAAAAATTAGACGTTTATACAAATAATGGCGATATTGATTTAAATTTTGAAAATTAATAAAAATATTACAATTTGAAATAATTGAATTTAATGAATTTGAAAGAGATGAAAAAACTGCTATAGGTAAAATCAAGCATTGGCATGTATATGAGGTTATTGCTAAAAAAGTAAAGTAAATATATATTTGATGAGTGTGTCCTATAATTTGGGACACACTCATAATATCACCTTTTTTATTTTAATATTTCTTTCATTATTTTATTTTTAATATCTTCTACGTTACAACCTAGTAATCCTTTTATTAAAAAAAGAGTAAATTAACAGCCTGTCCACTTACAATCTAGTGAAATAATTGATGTTGGCATTCCAACAATCTGAATATCAAATTTTAGACTGTTTTCAACATATGTAGATGCACTGTGAATTCTAAAACTAAATTGCCATCCTTCATTCATATATAGTTCAATTGTATTGTTACTTTCTGGCTTAAAATCTATATTAACGATTCTTGTTGGTAACTTAGCAATAGGAATTATAGTTTTAGGTTTTCCTTTTTTACTAGGTTTATTAAGTGTCCCTCTTAAATTATATGTTTGAATTTGAGTTATTTTTTTATTATCAATACTAATTATTTTATAAAAATCAAATTCTCCTAATAAATATTCAACTAGTTTTTTAGATAAATCGGGATATTTATCTGCATTTCTTTTAATCTCATTTATAAAAGCATTTAATAAAGGTACATACACAGCACTTTCTTTATCTTTTAAATCACTCCACTTTAATCCTAGTTCTTTTTTCGAATTAGTAAATTCAAATATTGGTGTTATATCTTTCCAATATTCATCAGAGCATTTTATTCCATACCATCTTTCTCCAAAATCAAGTTTAGGTCCTAATCTGCTATGCTTTACAGCAAAGTGATTATGCTTTATGCTTAAACCAATTTCCCATTTTTCTGCATTCCTTATAATTATAATATCTCTAACATCACCAATTTCACCTTCTTGATCTTTTTGCATTTTCAATACTAAATAATCCTCACCTTTTTCTGTTATCATTGGCTCTAAATCAAAAATTGAAAATGTAGCAGCTAATGCACTTTGTCTGAATATATCTTTTGTTTCTTTGTCTATAAAATCCCAGCATTCTTTTGCTATTTCATATGTAGAACTCTTTTCTATTACTGATTTTCTAAATTTGTTTATTTCTAAATTTAAGGTTTCAATACATATATATTCATAAGCTCTACCAAATACATTACTTTTATTACTCATAAAATCTCTCCTTTTACATTAAAGCCTTTTTAATAGCACATGCAACCTCATATGCTAAATTAACAGGAACAGCATTTCCTATCATTTTATATGCATCATTAGTGTTATTATAAACAAATTTAAAAGTATCAGGAAATCCTTGGACTCTTGCTACTTCTCTTATAGTCATTCTTCTATATAAATTTTCTTTTCCTTCAACAAATCTACAATCATTTTTTCCTACTTTTATCATTTTTGGTGCTTGGGGATGAAGCTGGCATTGTCTTCCTGAAGCTTGTACAGTAAATGCTTGCTCGTCCCAACTTTTTACTCTATTACGACTCATAAAAATAGGTGAGTAACTTCCTATAAAATACTCATTATTATTTATTGCATTAGGATTACGCTGATTCTTTTCTCCAGCTGGAACTGCAGTATCTTTTAAATCCCAAATGATATCTCTTAATGTTATTTTATTATTATCATCTTCTGTTGAACCTTTTGGAAAATCAAATTTTATATTTAGGTCTTTTCTAAAACCAATATAAAAAACTCTTTTCCTTTCTTGTGCAACACCGTAATTTTTGGCATTAACTAAAGTAAGTGAAACATCATATCCACATTCTTCGAACATCTTCAGAATATTTTTAACTGCTTCAGAATGTCTATCAGCTAACATTCCGCTAACATTTTCAGCTAGGAAGAATTTTGGTTGTGCATTTTTCAAGATTCTAATATATTCATAAAAAAGTTTACCTCTATCGTCATCAATCCCTTTCAAAGAACCTGCTTCTGACCAAGATTGACAAGGTGGTCCACCAATAATTCCATCTATATCGCTTGGAAATGCTTCTGTATCTAAATTTCTTATATCTTCTTTTAAAAGTTTAGTTTGAGGATGATTTACTTCAAAAGTTTTCCAAATATTTTTATCAAATTCATTAGCAACAGGAATATCAAATCCGGCCTTTTCAAAACCTAAATCTAATCCTCCACATCCACTGAATAAACTAATTATTTTCATGTTAACACCCCTTTTCTTCTAAGTATATTTTATATCACAAAATAGAGAATTTATCAATATGCCTTTTTGAAAAAAACTATTGCTATAATTCTTCTTATTTGCTATAATTATGGACAAAATAAAAACAATTACTATAACTCACTAAATTATTTTTTAAAATTAAAAGGAGACTATAAGTGAACAGTATACAAAGATATTATGAAAATACAGAAAATGCGTTACCACATCCGATAGTTAAAAAATTTTTAAGTATGGGAACAAAGTCAGAATATGCAATTGATTTAGGCTGTGGAACTGGTAGAGACACAGTTTATTTAATAAAAAATGGCTGGAATGTTTTATCAATAGATAGAGAAAATACAAGAGATATTATATTTAATAAACTAGATGGTGAAGAAAAAAATAAGTTTAACTTTAAATGCCAAAATTTTGAAAATATAGAACTAGAAAAAAACAAGTTAATTGTAGCTAATTTCAGTATCCCGTTTTGTGATAAAAAATTTTTTAATGACTTTTGGAATAAGATAGTTACTAGTATTTTGAAAGATGGATATTTTATAGGAAATTTTTTTGGCTTAAGTGATTCCTGGGTAAAAATAAAAAAGAAAATGGTATTTTTATCAAAAGAGCAAGTGCTTGAATTGTTTAAGAAACAATTTGAAATTATTGAATTTAATGAACTTGAAAGAGATGAAAAAACTGCTATAGGTAAAATCAAGCATTGGCACGTATATGAGGTTATTGCTAAAAAAGTAAAGTAAATATATATTTGATGAGTGTGTCCTATAATTTGGGACACACTCATAATCATTTAATGCTTTTAAAGAAATTTCACTCATAATTTCCCTTTATCCATTTTAATATAACTTTTCTAATACATACAAAAAGCAATCTTCATTATGATATTTTACGTATATTACATTTTTTAATTCTAACAAAAATTACTCTGCTATTATCCTATCTATTGAATCTTCTCGCATTTTTTTAATTATTCTACAACTATTATTTAATTTTTCTTGTTCGTCCTTATTTAAATCTAATTCTAATAATTCCCTTACACCATTTGAATTTATAATAGCTGGAACACCTATATATATATCATCTTGTCCATAAGCACCATTTTCTAAATATGTTGATACGGTAATTATTGAATTTTCATTATCTAATACTGCTCTCACAATTCTATTTAACGCCATTCCTATACCATAATATGTTGCCTTTTTCTTTTTTATAATTTCATAAGCTGCATTAACAACATCTTTATGAATTTTATCTAAATCCTTTATTTCCAAATTATTATCTTTCATCACATCTACAACTTTTTTACAACCAATATATGCATGAGCCCAAGGGACAAACGAAGAGTCTCCATGTTCTCCCATTATATATGCATGAATATTCTTGCTTGATATTTTAAAATAATCTGCTAATAAATATCTAAGTCTTGCAGTATCTAATACTGTTCCTGAACCTATTACTTGATTTTTAGGAAGTCCAGATACCTTTGCTACTACATAAGTCATTAAATCTACAGGATTACTTGCAACAATTATAATTCCATTAAAGCCACTCTCCATAATTTGTTGAGTTATATTTTTCATTATTTTTGTATTAATCTCTGCAAGTTCTAATCTTGTTTGTCCAGGCTTTTGTGCTACTCCGGCTGTAATTACTACTATCTGCGCATCTTTACATTCATTATAATCTCCAGCTTTAATAACCATTTTTTGAGGTGCATATGGTAAGCCATGAGATAAATCCATTTCTTCTCCTATTGCTTTTTCTTTATCTAAATCTATTAAAATAAGCTCATTTATTCCGCCACGATTAAGCATAGAATATGCCATACTCATACCTACAAATCCAGTTCCTACTAGTACTATTTTACCTTTTTTCATATAAACAATCCTTTCTCATTAATATCTTTACTTTTATTTATAAATATAACTTTATTATATTATAATATTTTTTCAATTCTTTATACAACTTGTTTGCAAATAAGAATAAACTGCTGTTAAACAAACAAATTTCAGTTACTAGATAATGGTAATTTACTTAAAACGTTTGAAAATACTAGGATTAAATTGAAATCGAATGTGCAGTAAAAGAATATTAGAAATTCTTAAGCATGATTGAGGAAAGGGTTCGCGCGAGCGGAAGGGTGCCACAATCATGCTTTAGAAGTTCTATATTCTTTTACAAGCCGAGACTTTCAATTTAAGACTAGTATTTTCAAACGATTATACTTACTAGCCGTTATCCAGTAACAAATTTCACACTTCTTCTTTGCAAATCTTTTAATATATTATCTGCTTTATGCAAAAATAGTCCAGTCTTTATTTTTGCCATCTATTTTTCTAATATCAACTATTCTTTCTTTAATTCCATTTAAAGTTCCTAATACCTTATTATTTTTAAACTTTTTCTCCAACTTTTTATAGTCATCAAATTTATATAATGCAGAACCTGTGCCATATATTACTCCTAGTAAAGCTGCATAATATTCCCAAATATAATACCTTACATCATTATTTAGAAAAGTTTTATATGCATCTTTATATTCATATAAATATTTACTTAATTTACTGCATTTATTAATATACTTAAAATCTTTATACGCCGTATATACCTCTTTTTTTCTTTTTTCTACTGTATCGTAATATTCTTCATATAATCCATCTATATTACTTACTATTTCTCTTATCAACTTATACATAAGTATTACATGCGTATATGCTCCCGTACTGCCACCTGAACTTGCATATTTTTTCTCTAAGTTTTCTATACTGCTTTCTTTTTCTGACTTCATAAGTTCTTCTACATTTTTTTGTCCCCACATTTGTTTTACGTTCTCGAAGAGGTTTTCTATATCTTTGTATAAGCTTATTGCAAATATCTTAATAATTATTTTTTCTAAAGATTTATTAGAATATTTATTATCTATAATCCACCATACAGCACCAACAATTTCGTTTTTTACTAACTCAAAATTATTGTCGATATCTTTAAAAAATTCATCTATACGATCCTCAAGAAATGAATAATAATATCCCCAATTATTTCTTAATTCTGATTCATTATCACGATAATATTTTAATGTCTTGTATAATAATTCATAAGCTCTATTCGTATATACTACTTTTTGTTCAAAGTTTTCTTCATATCTAACAACGCTGCTTAAAGTTACATATATTGTAACAGATAATATTGCGTTTTCTCTTATAACTTCACTATTATTATCTATCATTAAAGTTCCATATTTGAAAACACTTTCTATAAGTTTTGTCTTATTACTTCCTTGTGATTTTTTCATTTTCTTATTAACTTCATTTGTAAGTATTTTAAATACTAATTTTGTTCTGCTATCATTATATCCATTATCTTTTATATATTTATCCATTATCTCAGAATATATAGAAGGCATATATATTATATTTTCTTTTAATAAAAATGTCTCAGCTTCAATATATTTATCATTATCTTTTCCATATATTTCTTCATATCTATTTTTTAATTCAGTTAGTATTTCTATATCCTTTGTTTTTAAATCTGTATCTTCTATCTCATCAGAAAATATATTACCTAATCCACCTAAATGACCTCTTACAATATTATAAAATCCATCAATAATATCCAAATTTAAAGTCTCATTTATTATATATCGTACTGAATATACGTAATTAAGTATTACTTCTCTTTCCTCTATTTTTCTAATTCCCCAGCCCACTCTACAAATACTTTTTACCATACTAGTAGTAAGATATTCTGGTTCTTTTGATAGAATTTCTGTTGCCTCTTTTAGTTTTTTAACGTCACGAATTTCAGCTACTCCATTTGAGTCTAAAAGCGTTTTTACATACAATTTATCTTTTTCCCCAATATAATTTTCTAATAATTGATTAATCTCTTCTTTTTCTCCGCCACATAAAATTAAAGTTCTAATATAATGTATACTATTTTTGCCAAATTCCTTTTCTATTATTGTCTTTAAATTTGTATTTTCTACTTTATTTTCTGTTCTTTCTATGTATCTTTTCAAATGATACGTATTATTAGACATATTGTAATTATCTATAATATCTAAGATTTCTAAGCTTTTATATCCTAATAATAATTTGAATTCTAAAGTATTACTGTATTCAAATTTACTTCTTAAGTATTCTTCTATATCTTGAATTACTATTATATCATCATATTTATTCTCATACTCTTCTATTATTTTAATTATAAATTTTGCTTTATTTATAAATTCCTCTTTATTATTTGCTTTTGCAATTTCTTTTGCTTCACTAAGAATTATTGTTTTAAATTTCTTCTTAGAATTATAGTTGTCTATGTTTACTACTTTTTCTACATTTCCATCTACTTTTTTATCATTTAAAATTATTTCTTCTATTTCTTTATCTATATTAGCTTCTAATATTTTAAAATATTTATTTTTTAAATTTTCATTTGTATTAGCTATAATTATATCTTTAAAAGAAGTATTTATTGAATATTCTTCTCCTTCTTTTTGTATAAACGAAAATCCTTTCACTTTTTCATATAGAGAATAAGAAAAATTGCCAAGTATTTCTTTTGATATTTTTTCTATATTATCATCTGTCCAATTAGAAAGAAATGCAAGCATTGTTACAAAATCTTTTTCTGCATCATCCATATACACTAAATATCTTTTTTGAAGTTCTGTTGTGTTCTTTCCAAAATCAGCGATTGTTGGTACTTTATTTTGATTTACTAAAGATGTAAATGTATCTACACAAATATCTAAATATTTTGGTGCACCATGTGTTAAATCATATATCTCATCTATTAAATTTTGATCTTTTATACCTGCTTTTTCTAGAAAATATTTTGTATCTGCTAGTGACAAATTACCTAATAAATGTTGGTCTATTGAACCCTTCCATTCTTTATCGTGTTCTTCCCACTTTAATTTTTCCCTGCCTGCAATTACCCATATTGTATTAGGTACATTTAATATTAGTCCATTTTCCCCTCTTAAAAATAAATCTTTTTCTAATGCATTTCTATTTTCCAATTCATTAACTAATTTTTCGTACGTATCTATAAAAAATACAAATGGGAGTTCTAATTTTTCTACGTTATCTTTTAAATCTATTGCAAAATAATATGGTAGATTTTCATATATATCTGCAGGTTCCATATTATCTATATTTCCTAACTTACTTTTTAATTTATTACTTTCGATCCTGTTTTGTAGCAAATTTTTTGCCTTTTCTGAAAGACATATTACTTTAGAGATAGTGCCTATTAATGGTATTTCGCTTATTACATCTGTTAAAAAAGAAAGTTCTTCATTTTCATCAAAAATACTAGATAGCTCCGGTTTAGTTGCATTTTTCCCCATTTTTACTTCATACGTATATGAAACTAAATCGAAAAGAGGAAAAGAGAATTTATATTTACCTTTTAAATTACCTTCTACATATCTTAAAATTTCTAAAATGTCATTATTATAATTATTTAACTTATCAAAATCGACAAATGCATATCTTGTTTCACTATTTTTTTCTTTTAACTCTGACAATAATTTTCTTAATAATGTTGATTTTCCTATACCGCCCATACCATAATAAGTAATTACATCTATTTTATCACTTTGCTTTTCTTCGTATGTTTTCCAAAATACTTTTCTAGGTTCTACTCTATCAGTAAATTCTTTTATTGCCTTCCATTCATTCTCATTATTATTATTTACAAATTTTGACATATATTTTCTCCTTTCATAATACCATTCTTATTTCCTTGGCACATACAAAAAGCACCCTTCATCATGCGAACATATTATACCTATAGCTTGCAAATACGAATAAATTATTGTTGAGCCTACAAATTTCATACCTCTTTTTTGTAAATCTTTTGATATATTATCTGACAATTCTGAAGTTGTTCTACCTATTTCATAAACTGTTTCATCATTAGTAAAATTTTTTAAATAATTATAAAACGAACCATATTCTTTTTCTATTTCTTTGAAAATTCTACTATTATTTATAGCAGCTTTTATTTTCAATTTATTTCTTATAATTTTTTCATTTTTTAATAATTCCTCTATTTTTTTATCATCATAATTACAAATTTTATTTATATCAAAATTGTCAAATGCCTTTCTAAAATTTTCTCTTTTATTTAATACACATTCCCAAGAAAGTCCCGCTTGAAAAGATTCTAATATTAACATTTCATAAAGATACTGTTCATCTAGGTTTAATTTGCACCATTCTTCATCATGATATTTTACGTATAATTCATTTTTTAAATTACACCATTTACACCTATTTTTTACTATATTTTCTTTTTCTGACATATTCTCCACACTCATTTTACAATTGCTCTCCTATATTTATAACTAAATTTTCTTTTGGAAATAGACCATTATATATATTTTCTATTGTCTCTTTTATTTCTTTATTTAATATTTTACCATCTGTTATACTATATACTAAAATATGAAAGTCTATATTAAATAATTTATTTTCTTCATATACATAAACATTATGAATATTTTCTTTAGTCATCTGAAAAAATCTTTCATAATCTGGTATTTCATTTTCTGGAAAATCTTTTTTCATAAAATTATATATTTCAAGTGCTTCTTCTAAATTAACTTTTTTTATCATTATAACTTTTCCTCCTCTATTATTTGTAACTACTCTAATACTAATCATTAAAAAGCTTGGTATATGTTGAGTTATTACTATACCTCTAAATACTCATTTAAACCTTTTATCATATTTTCACAATCTTCTACACCCAAATCATACATTTCTTGTAATTTATTCTCGTCTCTTTCTACTCTTTTTATATCTATTTTTTTGCTAGGTCTAATTACAAATATTTCTTTTTTATTTTCCATATCAATAATTTTTTCTACAGTATTATTATAATTCATATATCTATTATTAATACATCTAATTAAATTAGGATATTTTTTATACTTTAATTTTGCTAATAACTCATTAGGTTTCTTTTTTCTATACTCTATAGGTCTTGTAAGTACTACTATAATTTTATCATATCCTAATTCTTTACACTTTTCTACTGGAATACTATCTGATATTCCACCATCTAAATATTTTCCCGTTTCTAACTCTATAATCTCTGAAACAAATGGCATTGCTGATGTTGCTCTTAATATTTCCATTTGCTCAAAAACATTAGTTATTTTTATATATTCAGGTTTTCCAGTCTTAATATTAGTTAAAGTAGCGTAAAAATCCACATTTGATTTTTCGTAAGCTTCTTCATCAAATACATCTAATTTAAAAGGCACTTCATAATATGCAAAGTCTTTATTTATAATATTTCCAGTTTTTATTAAAGAATGAATTCCCATATATCTTTTATCTTTTGCATATTTTTTATTATATCTTATGGCTCTGCCTCTTTGCTTTGATAGAAAATTTACTCCAAATAATACTCCAGCTGAAACGCCTATAATTCCATCTACTTTTATATTGTTATCTAAAAATACATCTAGTACCCCTGCTGTATACATTCCTCTCATTGCTCCGCCTTCTAATACTAATCCTACTTTCATAATCAATATGCTTCCTTTCACAAAAACTATATCGGTTTCCATTTCAATTTTATATAAAAATTTTTAAATATTCTTATTTCTTATATAATCCCCTTCAAATTCATCTGCTAATATATCCATACTTATGCAGTCATAATATTTTCCATTTACAAATCTACATTTTCTTCTTCTTCCATATTCTTTAAAGCCACATTTTTCATAACATTTTAATGCTCTTGTATTAAATTCCATTAAATCTAAATTTATATTATTTAAATTTAGATACTTAAATCCATATTCTAATATTAATTTTATAGCTTCTGTTCCATACCCTTTACTTCTATATTCCGCATCACCAATAAAAATACCTAAAGTGGCTGTTCTATTAATCCAGTTCATTTTTTCTAGTGAAATTGTACCAATCATTTTATTGTCTGCTATTGTTACAATTACAAAAATCGCTTCTGGTGTAATATTTTCCGTTAAAAATTTTCTTTCAGCTTCTAATGTTGTGAGTTCTCCACTTTTTCCTATATAATCTGCTGTATTAAAATCATTTAACCATTCTGTGAATTGCTCTGCATCTTCACTATTTCTAGGCGATAAGTATATTCTATCTCCTAATAATTTTTTAAAATATTTCATTAAGATCACCTTCTTTTTATTATTACGAATTACAATTTACATCATTTATCTTAATACTTATTGCTATGAATTGTAATTATCGCGAATTGTAATAATTATAATCTATAAAGTGGAAAAAATCAAGAAAAGGAGAAAATTAATTCTCCTCTTCTCTTATTATATTCTTACTTCCATAATATGTTGCCAAGAAATATAAACCATAAACAATTCCAATTACTGCAGCAGTTGCAATTATAGAAGGTAATAATTCTTCCGTACTTGCCAACCCTGTCATTGCTGATAATACAAATTGTATTCCAAAAATAGAATGTATAATTGCAAGTATTAATGGTAACATGAAAAATATTGCTATTTGTCTAAATAAAGCTTTATTTATCATTTTCTCATCACAGCCTATTTTCCTTAAAATTGTATATCGTTGTTTATTATCTGTACTTTCTGTTAATTGTTTTAATGCCAATATTGCAGAACTTGCTATTAAGAATATAATTCCTAAGTAAATTGATATAAATACAATTATTGTAGCTAAGCCTTTACTTGCTTCTACTATTACTATTTTAGTAAATCCATCAAGTTCAATTTCTTTTTCTGATATACTATTATAAAATTCTGAATTGCCAGTTCCAACTAATCCATTTTCTATTTCTCTTTTTTCTTCTTCAGTTTCTGCATTATAATTTGCTGCTAAAAAGTATTCTTCTTTCCATTCTTCTTTAAATTCAAAAGTATCTGGCACCACTATAACACCTGTATTTGTATGGCTTGTTGACATATAAATAAATCCTTCTTTACATTCATCATACTTTGAATGGTATTCTTTTCCATTAATTTCTACAGTGCTATCTACTTTTAAAGCATTATCTCTTAAATTTTTCATTGAATCAAAATCACAAAGTACAACATATTCATCATCTGCTAATTGAAATCCTTCCAATCCATATAATGAAGCTATTTTATTGTAATCTGATACTTTTACTATACTTTCTGGTACATGATAAGTTAAATTTGAAAATTGTGCTTTTGCTTCTTCATAGTAACTTCCTAAACTTGTTTCCATTGTCCACTCTGGTATTGTATATATTAAAATTTCTACTACATCTTTCAAATTATTCATATCGTAGCCATTTGTTTCTAATGTATAACTTACAGGTTGTCTTGAGTCTTCTATTTGTTCTTTAGTATAATATTCCGTTTTACCTGTATAATAATTTTCATAACTTTCTGGTAAATTAGCTGTTTTATATAAATTTACATCTACTGGTGTCATCTCCTCTAATTCTTTTGCCATAGTTCTTTGCAAAGATAAACTACTTGATAAAACGCTTATTGTCATAAATAACATTAAACATATTATGCTCATACTAGCAACTGTAGTATTTATCTTATTATTAAGTTGTCTTAACACAAACATATTTGTTCCTTTTAAGTATATACTTTTTCTTGTTTGTATTACTCTTAATATAAAACCTGATAAAGACCAAAATACTCCTACTGTTCCTATTATTCCCATTATAATAGGTTGTAACATTTTATCGGCTGAATTTAATTCTGTTATTCCTCCTGTAACCTTCCAATAAGCATATCCTAATATACATGCAGATACGATAAAGATTAGAACAGATAAAATAGGATTTTTTATTTTAACTTTTTCATTCTTTTTAACGGCTGTTAATAGGTTTATCAATTTATATCTTGAAATTGTTAATGTATTAAATACCATTACTGCTAAAAACATTACTGCAAAATATATACATGTTTTTATACAAGCATCTTGTGAAAATACGAATGTAAATTCACTCATATCTGCTTCGAAAAGTTTTGCAACTAATATAGACATAAATTGTGATCCAAATACGCCTACAAAGATACCTACTATTAAAGATAAAAGTCCTACTAATATAGTTTCTAATAAAATTATTTTAGATATTTGCCATTTGCCCATTCCTAATGTCATATATATACCAAATTCTCTTTTTCTTCTGTTTATTAAGAAATTATTTGCATAAACTATTAAAAATCCTAAAATAATTGCGATAAATACAGAAACTATACCAAGCATTTGTATCATTACTTGTATAAGTTCTCTCGTAGATTCTGATACTTTAAGCATTGCTTGTTGACTATCTAAAGAGTTAAACATGTAGAAAATTGCTACACCTAACACTAATGTTAAAAAATATATAGCAAAATCTTTAAAACTCTTTTTCATATTCTTTATAGATAATTTAAATAACATCGTTCAAATCACCTCCAAGAAGTGTTTGTACCTCGATTATTTTTTCAAAAAATTGTTTTCTAGTATCTTCGCCTTTTATAAGTTCATTAAAAATTTTACCATCTTTTATAAATATAATTCTATCTGCATAGCTCGCTGTAAAAGCGTCGTGTGTAACCATAAGAATTGTTGCACCTAGTTTTTGATTTAAGTTTTCAAATGTTTCTAATAATTGTCTTGCTGATTTCGAGTCCAAAGCTCCTGTTGGTTCATCTGCAAGAACTATTTTAGGATTTGTTATAATTGCTCTTGCTGATGCTACTCTTTGTTTTTGACCTCCTGATATTTGGTATGGATATTTATCTAAAATTTCTTTTATTTCTAACTGCTCGGCTACTTCATTTACCCTCTTATCTATCTCATGAGGATTCACTTTTTGAATTGTTAGCGCTAATGCTATATTCTCATAAGATGTTAAAGTATCTAATAAATTAAAATCTTGAAATATAAATCCTAATTCTTCTCTTCTAAATTTGTTTAATTTATTTCCTTTTAATTTAGTAATATCTTGATTATTTATTATAATTTGTCCTGCTGTTACTCTATCTATTGTAGAAATACAATTTAAAAGTGTTGTCTTTCCTGAGCCAGAAGCTCCCATTATTCCTACAAATTCTCCTTTTCCTACATTAAAAGTAATTCCTGCTATGGCTTTTGTTAAATTAGACTTATTACCATAATATTTCTCTATGTTTTTTACCTCTAATACGTTACTCATTTTTAAATCTCCTTTCTTTATTATGATATAATTATAAATCTTATTAACTTTTTTTGCCATTTTTTTGTCTTACATTTAGATTACATTTGTGTAAGAATTTAATTAAAATCCGTATAACTATTCTTAGGGAATATTATTCTTACCTCTGTTCCCACATCTTTTTCTGAGTTTAGTTCTATTCCTAATCCTAATTTATCACATAATTTTTTACATAAGTATAAACCTATTCCTGTAGATTTTTTACCTATAATTCTCCCATTTTCTCCAGTAAATCCTTTTTCAAAGACTCTTGTTATTTCTCCTTTTTTTATTCCTATCCCATTATCTTTTATGTACAATATAACTTTATCATTTTTAGGTTTTGCAAATATTTCTATTTTTTTATCTTGCTCTTTTAAGTATTTAACAGAATTTTGTATAATTTGATTTATTATAAATATTGCCCATTTACTGTCTGTATATACTTCTTGTTCTAAATCTTTTAATTCTAATGTAACCATGTCATTAAGTAAATTTGTTTTATTTTTTAATATTGCTCCATTTACTATTTCTTTTAAATTACTTTTAGTTATTATATAATCTTTTTCTACAGCATTACTTCTTGCATAGAATAACGCTTGTTCTATGTAATTTTCGACCCTATCTAATTCCTCTCCAATACTTCTAGTTACGGAATTTTTGTTATTTTGAATAATCATTTTGCTAGCTGCAATTGGCGTTTTTACCTCGTGTATCCATAATTCTATATATTCTTTATAATCTTCTCCGTATGTTTTTATAATAATTTACATTTTCTAACATAGATTTGCCTATTTCTTGAACTACATCTTTTAAAATTTTACCTTCTGTAAAATTCGGCTTATTTATAATTTCTGATATTAAATATTTTTCCTTTAACTCTTCCATATTATTTTTTAATTGATTATAAAAGTTTTTCTTTTTTACATATTCTACAATTAATGCTATTATTAATGCTAAAATTATAATTGCTCCAATATATATTTTAGCAATAATACTTATGTTATATATAATTAAAATTGTTTCGATACTTATAACAGCTAAAACAATTCCTACAATTAACATTAATTTATCTTTTATAAAATCTTTGCACTTCATTTTATCACCTCTATTTTTATTGAATATAGTTATATCATAAAAAAGAAAATTATTCTATACATTATTTGCACAAAATAATTTCCTTATACTTATATAATATTTATACTTTATTAAACAATATTTTAAATTGATTTTCTACAAAATTATAATCATTCATCTTTTGCTCTACATACTGATTAAATTTTTCTTTGTCTATATCTTCATTTTTTAACTCTAAATAATTAGGATAATTTTTTTCTATATTATCTCTTTTTACAATATATGAACTACCACTAAAATTATATTTAATATATTCCACATTATCTATTAATAGAAACATAGATACTGAATTATAGATTAGGCTTTTTTTAATATATAAATTATCATTCATATACCAGTCTGTTGTATTATAATCTACTGTTATACCAAAATCATTTGAATCTATTTCAAAAACTAATCCGTATTCAGAAAGTGGTAAATCGTATAATAAGTTTCCAACATTACTATTATTTCCGACATATTTGTTTTTATATTTAACAATATTATCTATACCACTTTTTGTTTTATTAAAAGGCGATGTCTGGATTGTGTCAATAGTATATTCTTTTTTACTATCTATTATATAATATTCATTTGAAGTGTCTGTATTTATTCTATAGACATTGCAAAATAAACTTTTGTATTCTATTATTTTAGACTCTCCAAACTCTGTTGCTATCAAATAACTATAAATAGGTGGTCTAGGGTTTAATTTCACTCCTACATAGTCTATTCCTATAAACACTAACAAGATACCAACAAACAATATTATTGATGTTAATATTTTTAGTTTTTTACTATATTTTAATTCTCTTATAATTCCTATTACTAATACAATAATACCTATAATAGAATAAATAGAACACCAACTACTCTCTGTTTCAAAAATTGTTAATGCTGCTATACTAATGATAATTCCAGTTATGGCTAGCCCTATTGATATTTGATGGCGTTCTTTTTCTATTTTCTGTTTTGAATAATCTATTGTATTTATAATACTTTTTTCTGTATTTTCTACTATTTTTTCATTCTCAATTTTTTCGCCTGACAACAACTCATTTAATGTAATTCCCAATTCTTCACTTAATGGTTTTAGCAAAGATAAATCTGGCATATACTTTCCTGTTTCCCACCTTGAAACAGTTTTATTTGTTACTCCTAATTTTTCTGCTAATTGTTCTTGTGTTAATCCTTTATTTTTACGATTTAAAGCAATAAATTTTCCTATTTTATCTAAATCCATTTTCTATCTCCTCCTCGTATAAATAATACTATTTTCTATTTATATTTAACACCCCATAAACAGCGAATTGTTTATTTATCAGCATAAACATAATTTGTAATTACTATTTGTGTAATTCAATATTATTATATCATTTTTTAATACATTTTCAACTTAGAAAATTTTTAGTTATCGACCACTTTTGATATACTACTACCCAAAAGTGGTCGATAACTCACTAAATATTTTTATTTAAAATATTATAATACTTTATTATTATAAATAAAGTCAACAATATTTACATGGTTCACACCATCTCTTTTTTGAAGCAACATATCCATAGTAAACAAATAGCGTGGATACAATTCCTTAATCATATAAAACGGTCTATACTCTCTCTCTTCCGTCTCTTTATTACTAATATCTTTAGAAACCTGAATATAATAATAATTATCATAATTTTCTCTTGCTATAAAGTCACATTCAAATTTTCCAATATAACCTACAGAAAGTTTATAGTTTTTGCTTCTTAAATATGAATATATTATGTTTTCAAGAACTGGTCCGTAATTTATTCTATTATCAGTATTTTGCGAATAATAAATGCTTAAATCGGCTAAATAATATTTCTTTTCACCTTTTAAAACAGATTTTGATTTTATGTCGAATAATTCACAAGGATAAATTATTTTAGCATTTTCCATAATATCTAAATATCTTTTTATAGTTCTCCTATCTACTTTTACCTTTGCTTCATTTTTTAAATAGTTATATACATTTTTTATAGATATAACAGAGCCAAAATTATTAATAATAAACTTTTCTATCCTTTCAAATAATGCCTTATCCTTTATTTTATTGCTAGTTTTTATATCTTTATCAAATATTTGGTTTATAACACTAGAAGTGTAAGTAATTTTTTCATCATAATTATCGTAATATAAAGACTTTGGAAATCCACCATTTCTAATATATTCTTCAAATTCTAAGTAAATATTTTCATTAACACTCTTATTTAAAAATCTTTTCATGTCTACATATTCATAAAAAGAAAGCGTCATCATTTCTATTTCGATATATCTTCCTGTTAATTTTGTTACTAATTCTCCACTTAAAAGATAAGAATTTGAACCTGTTATAAAGATAGATATGTTTCCTTCTTCTCTATAGGCATTAATTAAAGTTTCAAAATTTTTAACATTTTGTACTTCATCAATAAATAAATACTTAAAGTCATCATCTACCATTTTTTTATCAATTACTTTTTCAAGCTGATTCAATGTTTTAACATCTTTATAATCTTTTCTATCTAATTCTATATATATAATATCTTTTTCATTCACACCATTTTCTAATAATTCTTGTATTATAGATTTTAAGAAAAATGATTTCCCGCATCTTCTTATTCCAGTTATAACTTTAATCATATCATCTTTATAAAATCCTCGAATTTTCTTTAAATAATCTTCTCTTTTATATATTTTTTCCATAATATCACCATAATTATAATATTATATTTTTAAAAAAAAGTCAAGTTATCGACCACTTTTGATATACTACTACCCAAAAGTGGTCGATAACTTGCAAAAAATATTATTTTAATAGATATCCTTGTCCTCTTTTAGTTTCTATTTTATCTTGTAGTCCTAATTCCTCTAACTTATTTCTTAACCTTTTTATATTTACACTAAGAGTATTATCGTCGATAAATTCTTCGCTTTCCCACAAATAATCCATAAGCTCATCTCTTGGTACTACTGTATTTTTATGAATGCTTAAAAAATACAATATGCTATACTCATTTTTAGTTAAATCTATTTTTATATTATCCTTCTCGATAACTCTTTCAGCCGTGTTCAAAACAAATCCATTGCAGTCTATTTTTTCTGGATTACTACCTGCACTTTGATTTCTTCTTAACAAACTTGTAATTTTAGCAAGTAATATTTGTATATTATACGGTTTTGTTACATACTGGTCTGCACCATAATTGAGACTTAGGAGTTCATCTATCTCATTATCTCTACTAGTTACCATTATAATCGGCACATTAGATAATTTTCGTATTTCTTTACAAATAAATTCACCGTCTAAATATGGCAAATTTATATCTAATAATACTAAATCAGCACTCTCACTTAATATATCTTCTATTGTATTATCAAATTTTTCTAAACTCTTTACTTGAAATCCATTTTTATTTAAAAAAGTTTCTAATTCTTCTCTTAATTTTTTGTCATCTTCTACAATTAAAATTTTTTGCATAAAATTTGCTCCTTCATTTTTTAGTAATTATAACATACTTTTTTATGAATTTTCAAGAGTTTTCTCGCTGGCTATAACTACAAATCTTCCGTCATCTATATGATAAGAACACGTAATTAATGTAAGTAGTTGTTGCCCAAATTCAGGAGTTTCATTAGTATTATGCAAAGAAGCTCTTTTAGCTTCACTTACAAAATTATTATATTCCTCTTCTGACTCCGAATTTATAAAATTATAATATCTAAACACATTTTTCTCTGATTTATAATACACTCTTGCCTTAAAAGCAGATATTATATTATACTCCTTATCGTCATTTTCTGTAGTAAATCTTATAACTAAATGATTATTAAAAAAATCTTTATCAGCATATTTCAACAAATCGCTAAACATTTGGTCACTAGTCATTTTATTATGACCATATATTATATAATTGTTACTAGGTATTTCCCAATTATATTTTGAAGTTAAAAAAATTGCTCCATTTTTAGCTTTCTCTTTTTTATAATTATGTGTTAAATAGTAATCATCATCATTACCTTGTAAAACTGGATAATTTATATTAGTACCTTCAATTTCTATCCACCCAACAATATCTGGATTTTCTTTTTTTAGCTCTCTCACTTTCAGCATTCTTTCCGTTTCTTTAGTTTCCTCTACAACTCCCGCTTCTTGCTCTACATTATTAGCAATTTCGCTTTTTATTTCATTAACTAAAGCGTCCTCTTCTACATTATTGTTTAATGACTTTAAATCTATAGTACTTAACAAAGCTCTTTCCTTTATATTTTCATACTCTAGCCTTTTATTATTTAAAATATAAATTAGTGATAATATAATTATTATAATACATAAAATGTATAAAAAAATATATAATTTAAATCTCTTTTTCATACTTGTCCTCATAAAATATAGTTATGTAAAAGAATAGACTTTCGCCTATTCTTTAGTCGCTTACTTTTTTCTACTTATAATCATCATAGAACCTAAAGCAAATAATATTGCTAAAACTGCTATTCCTGTATAATCTTCTATACCTGTATCTGGAACTTCGTCTTTAACTTCTTCTTCTGGTTCAGGTGTTACAGGTGCTTTGATTTCAGCAGTTCTTACATAAATAGTTGTATTTACATCTATTTTACTATTAAAGTCGAAAGAGTTTGTAAAACTTTCATCTGTAAAATATCCATCAATTTCATAACCTTCTGGAACTATTACGTGACTTTTTATCATATCTTCTGTAAGCGTTGCACCTTCATCTACAGTTATTCTGTTAGTTTCATCGCCATTAATTATTGTTACTATAACTTGTTTTGTACCTGTTGTTGTTCCTGTAACTTTGCTTGGCACAGTTGTCTCTGAAACAATGTTATTATTTTCGTCTGTTAAAACTAAAGATTCACCTGCTAAGAAAATCTTATTAGTTGTACTTTCTGTATTAGAAATTATAAAGCTTGTAAGACTTCCATTTTCAGCAACACGGACTACATTTTCTGTAGCATCTGATGTTAAAGTACCGTTCATTACTAATGTAGGATTATTAGTAGCAGCAGCACCTTTATCGATTTCTATACCATTATTAGCACCTGTACCATTTTCTCCTAAATGTAAATCGATAACTTCAACATATCCACCATTTACTAACACTCCTCCGTATCTGAAGCCAGTTATTGAAACATTATTTAATATCACACTACCTCCATCATACGCTTGCACACCGTACTTAGGTCCATTATTTAAATCTATATTTTTTAATGTTAACTTAGCTGCTGAAAGTTGTGCTGTAAACATAGTTTGATTTCCCGAAGTAGATGTCCAATCTGTAGAACCTGATACTGTAAACCCTTTACCATCTATTGTAACTTGCTTTTGTATTACTATAGGTTTTGTTACTGTAATGTTATTTTGTAACTCAACTGTTCCTCCATCTTCAACGCTTTGTATAGCACTATTTAAAGATTCCTCGTCTGTTGCTGTTGTAGCAGCATTACTAATGTTTGGAACTACTAGTAAAACCGCTATTACTAATATAAAAAGTATTGCAAATTTAACTTTACTTTTCATTCTTAAACCTCCTTAAAATTATTGTAGTATTTTAATAATCTTTTTTAGATTATTTTTACTATCATTAATTTTATTTTTTCCTATTATTCTTTTTTTATTTATAATTTTATAAAAAAATAAATTGAAAAATTTCCCAAAATCGAAAAAACTTTCTTCTCAAGACAAATATTTTCTATCTGATCATTCTTTTAAATTCGCAAAATTAGGAACGAAAAATATGAATTATGGAAGAATATATGAAAACATAGTCGCAATAGAATTATTACGTAGAGGATATGAAATATATGTAGGTATTCTTTATAAATAAGAGACGCATATCCTAAAATATTAATTGCAAGAACAAAACACGATACGTATCAATATGAAGGAATAAAAATAATTGATATAGCAAATTGGTTAAGTGATAAAAAAGAATAAAGACAAATATGGTCTTTACTCTTTTTTATTATAAAGTTATTAAATTTACCAACACGCCTTTTAGTATAGATAAATCAACAACAGAAATTTTACCATCACTATTCATATCTGCACGTTCTTTTTGTCCTTCTGTTAATTCTTTAAGATTTACTATAGCTAATTTTAATTGAGAAACATCAGTAACGCTTATTCTTCCGTCTAAAGAAATATCGCCTTTTGAACTATTAGTATTTCCTTCGACATCTATATATGTACTATTTATTACTCTAATCGTATTAGATATTTCTTTATCTCCATATGTTAATTTTAATTCATAATCTCCATTTTCAACAGCACGTGGCGTTATACTTATACTAGTTTGATTATTTTTTATCTCATTACCTGAAACATTAAATTTTGAAGTATAGTCTTTACCATTTTTTAGTATTTCTACTTTTACAGTTTTTCCGTTATCAGTGGTATTATGCCTTGTATACAAATAAATTTCTTTTGAAGATTTATTCATATCTATAATATTATTATTTAATTTTGAAGTTTCAAACTGACTTTTATCCGTAACAGTATAATAGTATGGGTGAAAATACTGTTTATATTTATCGTCTACATTTATCTCTAATTCAACTTTACTATTACTATTTAATTTTACTGGAGTTCTTATTTCATAATTTTCTAAACAATCATTAATTAAAAAATCTTTCAAAACGTATTCTCCATCAATTTTCAAACTTCCACGTGTATTACCAGTTATTTTAGCATCTACCATTATAGAAAGCTCTGTTAAAGTTTCGTTATTTGCTTTAGCTATATTTAAATCCTCGTTACTATATACATTATCAAAATCCACATCGTCAACATCTTTTATATAAGTTTTAGAGATTAAATCTAATGAATAATCTTCATAAGAAACATATATAAATCCATTATCGCCAGTTTCGTTGCCCCAAGAATTTAAAGCTATATAAGCTCCATCAGTTGTTGGTCTTACATTTTCTTTAAAATTATTTTTACTATATGTATCATCCCAACCAATTAATAATATTGTATGCCAATTATCATTTTCACCTTTTGTATTAAAACTTCCATTGCCATTATTAAAACCATTTGGGTCATAAGCTATTGTAGCATACACTCCTCCGTATTCTTTTATGGCTTCCTTAACATCGTTTCTATATTCTATAACTTTATCATTACTCATTACATTTTGAGCATAATCTTTATATACTAATTCACCATTGCTCCACTCTTTGTACATTGGTAATATGTGTGCCGCTTCTGCCACTTGCTTATATGTAATATCTAAAGGTAAATCAGATTCATTTATAGGGTCTTCATTATTTATAAAAGGCATATTCTTTTCTAATACAGGTCCTGTTCCTTGAATAAAATATTGTTTAATTATATCTGTATTTCCGCCTTCTCTTAATCCTTTGCCTTCGTACGCATACTTATTTTCCTTACCTATTAAAGAATTCGTAGACATTACATATTCCATATGTCTTGGAGAAAATGTATAATATTCATTTTCCGTATAAGCTAAATGTGTAGAAAGTAAGCTAGTTGCCGTAAATGCCCAACACATATTGGTTTCTTGCTGATTTCTTACTTCTATTTTTATATGGTCTCTTAAATCAAATTTGGTAGGTAAACTTTCCGCATATACATTATATATATTAAATATAAAAAATATTATAAATACTAAAGTTATCTTTTTTAAAATTTTCATAACGCTATCCTTTCTAACAACAGAATTTAACTTCATCTATTTTTAAAATATTCACTTGTTTCTTGTAAATTACTAAAATTTTGTTGCCTTAATACTTCGTATAAAACGATTGCTACTGAATTAGATAAATTTAAAGAACGTAAATGTTCTTTCATCGGTATTCTTATAGTTTTTTCCAAATTAGCTTTTAGTAAATCTTCTGGTAATCCTTTCGTTTCTTTCCCAAATAATAAAAATATTTCGTCTAATTTTGAATAATCCATATCAGAATAACAATTATCGCCTTTAGTCGTTACTAAAAACATATTATTATTTAATATACTATATTTCCTTAAAAAATCCTCTAAACTTTCATGTTCTTCTATTTCTAATTTGTCCCAATAATCTAGCCCAGCTCTTTTTAAATATTTATCTGTTATTTCAAAACCTAACGGTTTTACTAAATGTAATTTTGCACCTGTTGCAGCACAAGTTCTAGCTATATTTCCTGTATTTTGTGGTATCTCAGGTTCTACCATTACGATATTTATTTTGCTCATTTCTATATTACTTCCTTCTATTATTTTATTTGATAATTTAAAAAATTTTTTATGAATTGTATATAGTGGCAATTAAAGCAACAAACTATCTTTATTTAATAAAAATTCTTGCAATCCTATAACTAAAATTCCTTCTTCAGTCATCCAATTTTTTATATTATCTTTAACAACAATTATTTTTTTGAAATTATCACTTATATTCATTAATGGTCTTTCTTCTTGTAAAGTTTTTTCTCTAGTTGGTAAACTTAGAGCAGACTGGATATAGTATCTTCTATCAGCTTGATTACATACAAAATCAACTTCAGTCTGTTTTCTTACATCATTTTCCCTTATTTCAACAACTCCAACATCTACATTATATCCACGATAAAGTAGTTCGTTATATATAACATTTTCCATAATATGGTCCTCTTCTAATTGTCTAAAATTTAACCTTGCATTTCTTAAACCTATATCGGAAAAATAATACTTAGATGGTGTGGCTATATATTGTTTTCCCTTAACATCGTATCTTTCAGCTTTTTCTACTAAAAATGAATCTAATAAATAATTCATGTATGAGGTAATTGTATTTATAGATACATCTTTCATAGAATTACTTATAAATGTATCTGATAGTTTTTTTGGATTAGTTAAAGAACCTATTGAAGAGGCTAATATATTTACTACAGTATCTAATACATCTATTCTTTGGACATTATTTCTTTCGATAATATCGCTTAAATATGTTTTTTCAAATAAATTTTTCAAATAATTACTTTTTTGTTCGCTTGTTTTTTGTGATAATATTCTTGGCAAACCCCCATAAACTTTATATTCATTCCATGCTTCCTCGATACTTCCATCATACGCTGTAGCAAATTCGGAAAATGTTAATGGAAATACTCTTATTTCATCGCCTCTCCCCCTAAATTCCGTTCTAATATCTGAAGATAAAAATTTTGAATTACTTCCAGTAACATATATATCTAAATTATTTATATGCAAAAAACCATTCAATACAGATTCAAAATCTTCAACTTTTTGTATTTCGTCTAGTATAATATAATATGTATCTTTATCTTTAATCATTGAACGAATATATTCATCCAACACATCAGGATTCAAATATTTATTATTTTTTCTTTCATCTAAATCGATTTTTATTATATGGTCTTCTCCGACACCACTTTCCAATAGATATTCCTTGTATATAGGATCGAGCAAATATGATTTTCCACATCTCCTTATACCTGTTACAATTTTTATAAGTCCATTTTCTTGTCTATTAATTAATTTTTTTAAATATATGTCTCTTTTTATTTCTTTCATTTATACCTCCATTGAATTTTTTTGCCAATTTCGCCACTTTTTTTCAATATGATTATATCATATTTTTTTACACATTACAAATATTATACTACAAAAATATAGATATTTAAATAAAATTATGATATAATATTTATATAATTTGATAAGAAGAGGTGAAAAGAATGGCACAATTAAATAAATTTCAAAATACGATGTCTGACCATCCAGAATTGAAGAGACTTTTGGAAAGCGTTAATTTAGAAGAATTATTTAATGAAGAAGAAGATAAAGAAGAAAAAAAGAAGAATAATAAATAAGATAATTAATTTATAACAAATCTATTAATATTTCAATAAAAGCTTGATATATATCAAGCTTTTATTGTATATTCTTAAATTAACAATAAAATTTAACTTCATCTATTCCATAAGTATCTTTCCACGTTTCAAATATATTAGGCAAGTTTCATTCCCCCTTCACGAGCATACTTAAAGAATAAATGTGCTCCTCTCTCTACAGTCTTTCTAAATTCTTCTATTTCTTCTTCAGAAAAATTTCCATCTCTTTCTATAATCTTATAACTTGGTAACTCAAATACTACTGTATCGAAGCCATTTTCTGTAGGTCTTTCAAATGAAACTCTTATATATTCCTCACCATTATTTTTTTTTCTAATATCTGAAAAAACTACTAATGTTTCATCAGGATATTTCGCAAATTCGTACACCATTAATATTCACTCCTTAAAACTTTTTATATAATATATTATAATATCAATATTATACCACAAAAACATAAATTTATAAATAACTTATCCTACTTATAAATTTCATACTCTTTATTAAAGAAATTATCTGTAAATCCAGAAATATAATCTATTACAATTCTCTTAATATCAGTCTTTTCTAAATATTCTTCTGTCTTACCCTCAATAAAATCTCTTAAAACTTTATCAGAATATGTAACATTAGAATTTTTTATCTTCTTCATTTTATAGTCGCTTTTCGTTAATTTTTCTAAATAGACATCAAATAATCTATCAAACTTATTTTCCAACAAAGCTTTATCACTCAAACTTGCTTTATCATATATATTTTTATAATTCCAGTTCATTAATGTTTTTAAAGCATTAAATACTCTATCTGAAAAGCAAAGATAATTTTTATCTATACTATTTTCAATTAAATCATCTTCTAAAGTTTCCACTATGCTTGAATTTTTATTACCCAAAACAGTAACTATTTCACTCGGTAAATCCTCTCTCCTTATATCTCCTAGCATTATAGCATCTTCTATATCTCTACCAATGTAAGCGATTACATCAGAAATCCTTACAACAGACGCTTCTAATGTCATAGGAACTATCTTCTTACTATAATCTTTTTCATTATATGTTTTTTCTAAATCTAATAAAAACTCTTCTGTCGTTTTATTATAATTAGGTTCATATTTATTCATAAGCATCTCGCCATTATGTGCTAAAATACCATCTAATGTTTGTACACTAATATTTTTATTTTCTAAATCTTTCAACATTTTAACACTTTGTGTATTATGGCAAAAATACCCGATTTTTTCTCTCTCACAAATTCTATTTAATTCTCGTTCGCCTGCGTGTCCGAATGCAGCGTGCCCAACATCGTGTCCTAAAGAGATCGCTTCTATTAACTCATCATTTAACAATAGCACTTTTCCTATAGTTCTCGCAATTCTCGATACGAATTGAACGTGTTGCATTCTGTGAGTTATATGGTCATTTTGCGGATTTATATACACTTGTGCTTTATCTAAATATCTTGAATAACATTGCGAATGCAATATTCTATCTATATCTCTTAAAAATATAGGTCTTATATCTATTTCATCTTCTCTTAAGTAAATGGCATTTTCTGCTTTGCAAGCATTTTTAGATAAAAACTGTTGATCGTAATTTAAATTTTCAATAATTTTTGGATTATTACTTTGCATAAATTAGCCTCCTTAAATCGTTATATTAACCATTATTGTTATTATTATTATTGTTATTATTGCTAGAGCCTCCAGAGGAAGAGGTCCCTTTTGATGATTTATATGGATTAGTTATAAAAACTCCTCTTCTATTAATTTTTAATATATCAAAACTGTCATCTTTAGCAGTAACATTTACAGTATTTACACATTCTCCTCTTTTATTTATAAACATCAAGGTATTTTTATTTCCTACTATCACATTCTTTCTAGCCTCTCCTAAAAAGTCACATATATCCTCTAAAAGAGTTTCACTAACATTAGTATAATATTCTGTCAACATTCGACATTTTTCCAGTCTCAACTGTTCTTTAAAACTTCTAGGTTCTCCACTTAACATTTTTATTTTTCCTCCCCCACAACCAAAAATTCTATATTTTGAAACGGTAAATTTATAGCTTGTATATGGTAATATGCATTATTTTTATGCTTCATATAATGGTAATCTCTTAACTCAGACGTAGTAAAAAATAAATTATTAGGTTTCTTTTTAGATAACTTATCATAATATAAACTAAGTAATCTACTTATATCTACACAATAATAATCTTTCTTATCACTTTTTTCTCTTTTTATAGTATTTGTAAATATCTGGTGTGTCATAATATGTTCTTGTTTTATTCTCTTTTCATCACCATATTGTACCGTATCACCTGTTAATAACATTATATATAAAGAATTATTAGCTGGATATGTACAATCTTCCAAAACACCTTTTTTAATATATATCTTAATCTTACTCTTTGAAGTTAAATATATTATTTCTCTTGTATTTTTAAGTATTTGTGACTGTAAATTATATTCATATCCATCAGCCTTTAGTATAAATATTTCTGAACTATATATATTTTTTAATTTCACATCCTCTTTAATTATATCTTTCAAACTTGGTATACCTTGAATAGTAACATGATTCTCCTCTGGATAGTATAATTTTGCAATATTAGGGTGCATTTTATTTAAGTATAAATACGTAGTTTCCTCATTATCTTCATCTTCTGGATACGCCTCTATATTCTCATTATACATAGCTTTTTGCAACTTACACGTGTACGACTTATTTATATTATATACTTTCTTCACATATGGGCAACCTGTTTTACATAAATACAAGTATTTACAACTTATACATTCTTCGCTAATACCAACTTTGTTATGACTTTCAAAAATTTTTCTTATAGCATTATTCATTATTGTTTCAACAGAATCATTATATATATTTCCATAATAAAAATCGTTATTTTTTTGTCCCCTCACACATGAATAAATATCTCCGCTTCTTTCTAATAGAAAAAATTTTTCTCCACAATTATCGCAATTTGTACAATATGTAGGACCAAACTCTGCAAACCACTTGTTTTTTACACCAAAATCTAAAGATGTACCTTTAAATTCTTTATTCATTCTATTATAAAAATCAACTTGCTCATCTTCACTCATTGGATGTAAAAACTTATTATCCCCTGTAACAAATCCAATCATAAAATTAAAATCATTCATATCTAGACAAGTATTTTTTTCTAAATATTTTATATCCTCAATAATTTCATCTGTTTTTTCATAATGCTCTTTAAAAATCGTTGCAGACACTTTCTTTTTATTCGGTATATCTTCTAGTAACTTTATATTTTCTAATATCTTTTCTAAAGTTTTTTTATTTCCCTTCGTTATCCTATATTTTTCATGTAATGAAAATGGTAAATCGAGAGAACCACTTATAGAAACATTAAATTCTTTTATAGTATCAATATGCTTTTCCAAATTAAATAGATTACTCTTTATATGCGGGTTTCCTACTTTAAAACCATTTTCATCAAGAAAATTTTTATTTTTCCTATAATATTCCGAAATATATTGAATTATATCTCTAAAATCTTTCTTTGATAATGTAGTAACTTCTCCTCCATGTAAAGAAATATTAAAAGGAATAATATTACTATCCTTAAACTTATCTATAGCATATTTCAATGTTTCTAAATATTTATCGTCTTGTTTCAAATCAACTGTATTTTCTTGTAAATAACAATATTTACATTGCATATTACAATTAAGTGTTGGTACATATAATAAATGGATAAATTTATTTATTTCGTTCATCTGCATTCCTCCAAATACCAATATTATTTTATCACATTTTTCTATTGTAGTAAATAATAAAAGACAGATTTTCTAAACAATATTTTAATAATCTCTTGCTTATTTTCCTTAATTGGTATATAATTTCAACATAAATTAAATTCTAGTATTTATTTGAATATTTTTCCAATATTCAGTTTATACTACTAAAGAAGGAGAATGATATGAATAACAAAGAAAATGTAGATGTAAACGAAATGTATGGTAAGTACTGCGTTACTACCCCTGAAAATTACGTAAAAGAAAATAACATTAATTTAGAAACAGGTTTAACAGATGCAGAAATCTCTAAAAATTATTCAAAATATGGAAGAAATGTTAATTCAAAAGCTAAAACAAAAAAATGGTATCATTTCTTTTTTGAGAGCTTGTTTAATCCATTTAACTTAATACTTATAGCAATTTCTGTAGTTTTATTTTATACAGATGTAATCCTGCCCGAAACACCAAATTTTGCAAATATTATTGTTATATATATTTTAGTAGCTACAAGTACTTTGTTAGATTTTGTCGAAGAATTCCGTTCTAACAAAACAGCTGAAAAGTTAAAAGAACTTGTTTCTACAACAACAACCGTTTTAAGAAATGGTAAAAAAGAAAAAATTTCTATAAAAGATTTAACTATAAATGATATTGTTTTATTAAGCGCTGGCGATATGGTTCCTGCAGATTTAAAAATTATTGAAACTACCGATTTATTTGTAAGACAATCTACACTTACAGGTGAATCTGACGCTATTAAGAAAGTAGCAATTTCTGAATTTGAGAACGCAGAAAATATAGATAGTTTAACAGATATCGATAACTTATGTTTTGCAGGTACTAACATTATAAGTGGATACGCAAAATGTGTAGTTATAAAAATTGCAGACGATACGTATTTTGGAAAAATTGCTCATACTCTAACAGAAGGAAAGCCTGATACTAATTTCCAAAAAGGTATTAAAAATATTAGTAAACTCTTAATAAAATTTATGATATTCATGGTACCTGTAACATTTATAATAACTAGTCTTAAACATAATCTAGTAGAATCTTTCACATTTGCAGTGGCTATTGCTATTACAATTACACCTTTACTACTACCAGTTATCCTTTCATCTAGCCTTGCTAAAGGTGCAAGAAGAATGTCGAAAAAGAAAACAATTATAAAGAAATTAGACTCTATACAAAACTTTGGCTCTATGAATATTTTATGTACAGATAAAACAGGAACATTAACTGAAGATAAAATAGTTTTAGAAAAATATTTAAATTTTAACGAAGTTGAAGATAGAAATGTTTTAAAACACGCATTTTTAAACGCATATTTTCAAACAGGTATAAAATCTAATATAGACGAGGCTGTTATCGAAAGAGGTTTAAAAGAAAATATACTAGATAATATTTCAACTTATGAAAAATTTGACGAAATCCCATTTGATTTTACTAGAAGAAGACTTTCCGTTGCTCTTAAAATTTTAGATGATAATATCTTAATAACAAAAGGCGCAGTTGAAGAAATGGTTAAAATTTCTAATAAAATTTTAATTAATAATGTAGAAGTACCTATAACAAACTTATACAAAGAAAATATCTTTTCACTAGTAAAAAAATTAAATCAAGACGGTTTAAGAGTAGTAGCATTGGCTACTAGAAATAATATAGATTCAAGCAAAAAACTTTCAGTAAAAGACGAAAGAAACATGACTTTAGTAGGTTTAGTATGTTTCCTAGACCCACCTAAAGAAAGTGCAAAATTAGCTATTGAAAAATTAAGAAAATACAAGATAAAAACTATAGTATTAACTGGAGATAACGTAGAAGTTACAAGAACTGTATGTAATAAAGTTGGTATAAATACTAAAACTATTGTAACAGGAAGCGAAATAGACAAGTTATCAGATACATCTCTAAAGAACTTAGCTAAGAAAACTAGTATATTTGCTAAATTAACCCCGATACAAAAAGCAAGAATCGTAAGAGTTCTAAAAGAATCTGGTAATGTTGTAGGTTATTTAGGAGACGGTATAAACGACAGCCCTTCTCTTGTCCAATCAGATGTTGGTATTTCTGTAGATAGTGGAGCAGATATTGCAAAGGAAACTGCAGATATAATATTACTAGAAAAAGACTTAGACGTATTATCAGAAGGTGTTATAGAAGGAAGAAAAACATTTGCTAACCTTTTAAAATATATAAAATTAGCAATAAGTTTCAACTTTGGAGAAGCAATGTCCGTATTAATATCAAGCTTTTTCTTACCATTCTTCCCAATCACACCGATACAATTGCTAGTGCAAAGCTTGTTATACGATTTTGGGCAAATATCTATACCATACGACCATGTAGATAAAGAACAATTAACACATCCTAATAAATTAAACATGAAGAGTTTAAAGAAATTTATGCTATTCTGGGGACCTATAAGTTCTGTATTCGATTTATTAATATTCTCTATACTATGGTTCCATTTTGGAATAAGAGAAGCCGCAATATTCCAATCAATTTGGTTCTCTTATGGTATAGTATCAAACTTAATAGGAATGCACATCATACGTACAGCAAAACTACCATTTATAGAAAGCAGAGCTTCTGTTCCAGTAGTTATAACTACAGTGTTATTAATGATAGTAGCAATAATCGTACCATTTACTCCTCTAGGAAGTATGATAGGATTAGTTGGTATCGAGGCTAAATTTATTGTTGTAATTTTCGTTGTAAGTTTCTTATACTGTATAATAGCTTCTATCGCTAAAAAGATTTATCTTAAGATATATAAAGAGTGGATATAATCCACTCTTTTCTACTTCCTAAATTAATTTTCTACTATATCCCATGTCGTTACTCCTCCTGTTGCTGTGCCTTCTTTTACTTGGACGTCAGATGTTAGAGAAACTAGAACTCGCACACCATACGCGTTGCCGCTGGCGTTGCTCACATAGCGGAGGAAAGACGGGTTAACGTAATACAAGCTGTCAGAGTTGCGAGGCGACGCAAGCCAGAAATATGAGCCGTTTTCGAGCACGTTTATCGGTTCCGCTGTTGTAAATGTCTTTCTATAAAATGTTGAACTACTTCCGCTATTATCTACTATTGTATAATTCGTTCCAAATTGTTTATTATACCACTCTGCTGCTTCTTGTCCAGTTAATATATGTGCGCTTCCGCTTTTAGCATATTGGTTTTCGTACATACTACAATCTCTATTTCTTAAGATATTTATACTTTCTTCTGAATATCCAGTATTGTGATAGTATGTCTCTGAGTGTCCAGCACTTATTAATGTTATTTCTCCACTGCTTTCGTCTATATCCCATACTCTCCAGCCACTATAATCTGGTGTGTAACTTGTATTATTATATGGTGTTGAGTTACTATTTCTGCTTTGTCCGTTTGTAAAGCCTCCAAATTGTCCTTGACTTGTTGGTTTACTTGAACTCCATGTTACTGTTCCTCCTGATGATGTTATCTTACTAGTATCTGTACTTTGGTTCCATGTTCCGGCATCGTAATTTACAAAGTCTCCTACTTCTACTACACTTGCTATTGGCACTCCAGCTTTTTTTGTTGTTACCGTTATTTCACTACTCTCTTTATATAATCCTACTTTATCATATACTCTTACTTTATATTTATAACTTTGTCCTCCTGTTTTTCCGGTTACGTTATACGTTGCTGTTCCTGATGTTGTTGTTATTGTCTTTTCTAGTTTTCCATTTAAATAAAACTCATATTTTGCTATTCCACTTTGTCCATCTGCTCCTTTTGCTGTTAATGTAAATGTTGTCTCTTCTACATTACTACTTGCTATTGTTGCTGTTGTTGGAGCTGTTGTATCTATTCTATTTACTGTTACTTGTTTATTTCCTGTATTTCCGGCTTTGTCTTTTACCCATACATAATATGTTCCGTTTGCTGATACATTTATTGTTTTATTTAAACTTGTTGTTGCTGTGACTGTTGTATATGTTGGGGCAGTTGTACTACTTTTGTTTATTCCATAACCTACTATTCCTATATTTCCAGATGCACAACCAGATGTTCCTGTATCTGTCGCTTTTATTGTTACACTATTTGTTTTTCCCCAACTTGTACTTGCTGTTGCGCTTGAAATTACTGGTACAACTTTATCTATATTTTGTACTGTTCCCGTTGCTGTGTTTTTATATTGATTTTTATTATCAAATAGTCTTGCATAAATTTTTCCATTTGTTGTCATTTCTACTGGTCCAGTGTATGTTGTCCACGTTCCTGTTGTACTTCCTTTTTGATATTTTA
>CALXUC010000014.1 GCA_944391575.1 uncultured Clostridia bacterium
TCAAAATTTTGACACCTAAAGTTAAATTTGTTTTTTTCTTCATCATTTAATTTATTAATTATAATATTTTTTGTATCTTCTCTATCTATAGATAAAACGTCCCACCCATTTTTTATCAAGTATATTGTATCTCTACCAGTTCCACAGCCTAAGTCGATTGCATATCCTGGCTTTATTCCCATACTTAAAAATTTTGTAACTATTGGATGTGGTAATGCATTTTCAGTATTTTCATAATATTTTTGTATATTTCCCATTTATATCATATCCTCTCTATTTATAATATTTTTAGTTTTTTGATGAACTTATTAAAAAAATTCTCAAATATTATTCTTTTATTAGAAAATTCCCATCTAGCATTAATTATAACATATAATTTTATAAAAAGTAATATGGAAATGAAAATAATTTTCATTTCCATATTATGTTTTTTTAATTTTATTGTGCCTTTAAAATTCTTTCCAGCACTGAGGATCTTTTGAATAAAAGTTTCCAGTCAAACATTTCGCTACTGCAGGACAGCCCCTACAGAAGTTTTTCAATTCGCATTTTGCACAATGCTCGAAATCATCAAATTTACGATATTCCTCCATTTTTTCTCCCAAAAATATATCATAAATCGATTCTTCTTGAACCTTACCAACTGGTGAAATACATCTTCTACAGGCATACACTGTACCATCCGCTAAAGTTGTTATGTGACTTATTCCACAATGGCATCCATCAATAATCAAATTATCAGGATTATCAATGTTATCAATTGTGAATAATCCCTTTTCGTAAAGATACAAATTCCACAAGTGATCTCTAAGTGCAAATCTCGTTCCACTTTCCTTGTATTTGTTGAATTTATTCCACATCCTATCCAGAAAATCTTTGTACTCATTTGGCGACAAAATCAAATGAAAATCTCCAGGATTTGGACAATATCTTGCAAATGCATAGTTATCAACCCCGTATTCAACAACTATATCAACCAAATCTGGTAGTTCATTGATATTTGTCTTTGATACAGTAGACATTATTGCAGTTCTAATATTCCTCCCTTTGAAATATTTAAGACTATCTAAAGTTGTATCGAACGAACCAGCTTTTCTAATATAGTCATGTGTTTTCCGAAGTCCATCTATAGACATTTGATAGCCACGGCAGCCAAGACTTTCGAGGCGTTCAACAACCTCATAACTCAAATGAAATGGGTTTCCCAAGATGGAAAAGTGAATCTTATTTTTATTAACTATTTCAAGAAATTCCCAAATTTTAGGATACAACAACGGATCACCGCCAGTAATTGTTAAGATTGGTTCGCATCCAATCAAATTACATGAAGAGATAAAATTTTCTAAGGTCTCCTCAAGAATATTCAAGGGAAGTTCATTTATATGATTTTTTTCCATTCCTTGATAAATGTAACAATGCTTGCATCTTTGGTCACAGCGATCGGTGATATGCCATTGCATAGCAAAACGTGGGACTAAAGTATCCATGAAAAACTCCTTGTAGATTTTTTAAATAAGGGCAGTAATTATTCATCACTGCCCTAGTTGAAAATTAACCTTTTAATATTGTGCTAAAAGCACATATTACGAGTTGTCGTAACTACAAGAACTACAAGAGCCTCCTGAACAGCCCCCATAGCAATTGCAGGAACAATCACTTGCTACCATAACATTGCTTTTGAGGTTAGATGAATTTTTCTTGTTCAAAAAACTTTGTGCAGATGAACGCTTAATATAGCGAACTTGCCTAGTCCAGTAGTTTGTCCGACTGACGTTATTGTGTTTCATAAGTCATTCTCCTGTTAAGGTTAAATCCTCTCCTTAGAACAATATTAATTGTTCTAAGACGCCCAAATTCTACATATATATAATATCATAATTATGGAAACTTGTCAATATATAAATTTAAAGTTCCATATCATAAATTTTGTTCTTTTGTATATTCTGGGTATCTTATTTTAATTCCCTCATAAAAGTATGGGGCATAAATACAACTAAAGATTTCACTTACATTATAGTTTGATGATATTTCATCAGTTTCAATATCTTTTTCACTATCATAGTTACAGCTATTCCATAAGTTAAAAGCCATTCTTGTAACTTTTTGACTTGTGTTTGTTTGATATGATTCGTTTATTGAATTAATATTTATTTCTCCATTTTTTAGATTAAAAATTTTATCAAAATTATCTCTTGTTGTTTCGCATATTCCTAATACGTAAACTATTGATTTAAAATATACATCTGTTTTTCCTAACATTTCCATTTCTTTATATTTTTTGTTCCAAAATCCTTTATGCTTGCTATCTATAAATTTCATAAAATCCTCCTTATTTTTAGTTATATACATATTCTATGTAAATTATTTCTTCAGCTCTATTCTTAATATTATTCATTTTAGCAACCCATTCTAATTGATTACTTGCTTTTAAAGCTTCTGTAACATTTTCTGTTTCTGCAAATCTTTTTATTATATTTTCTAAAAGAATATTACATTTTTCATCTATTGAGTGTAGATAAGTGTTTAATTTCCCGTTTAGTAATAAATCTATATATAATGTTTTGTTGTATTGTTTAATATATTTTAAATGTTCTTTTCCATATTTTCCAATGTGATAATCTATACCCTTTAAAAATGTTAAATTTGGAAAATAATAATCTCCTTTTAATATATAAGTTATTCCTGTTCCTTCATCAATATATTCTTTTTTTAATTTCATATTTATTACCTACCTTTCAATTTTAATTTAAAAACTTTTTCAAATATGTACTTATTTACTACAATCGAAAATAATGTTAATTTATTCATCATTAACTTTTTATGACTAATATTAAAATAATAATATCAATAAGTATGGTTTTATTATGACTTTTATAAATCTTGTCAAACAAATGTCAAACAAATTCGTTTAAAAATTTAATTTTGCGAATGTGTTGGAATTAAAATATTTTTGAATTTTGTAAATATAAAGTACTGATAAATAGGGACTTTAAACGATAAAAAGTAACTTTAAAAATCTTTAAGTATTAAATAAAAGATACGACTTTGACTCTGGCATTTCGTTGGTTCGAATCCAGCCATCCCAGCCAAGTTAAAAATAGTTTTGAATATTGTTCAAAACTATTTTTTTATTTCAAAAATCAAATAAGCACCTACCTAAGTGCTTATTTGATTATACTTATCTATTCACTTCTTAATGCTAATACTGGATCTTCTTTAGCAGCTTTCTTAGAAGGTAGTATTCCTCCAATTAATGTTAAAATAATACTTAAAATTATTAAAATAATTGCTGCGCTAGTTGGTAATATTGCTTTTACATTTGCGCCATTTGAAATTATATATATAATTTGATTTGCAGGTATTAATAATAATAAAGTAACTCCTATTCCGATTATTCCTGCGAGTGCGCCTATTATAAATGTTTCTGCATTAAATACTTGTGCTACATTATGTTTAGAAGCTCCTATTGCTCTTAATATTCCTATTTCTTTTTTACGTTCTAATACACTTATATACGTTATAACTCCTATCATTATAGAAGATACTACAAGAGATATAGCTACGAATGCTATAAGCACATAACTAATAACATCTATAATAGTTGTTACTGAGCTCATTAATGTTCCCACCATATCTGTATAAGATATTACTTTATCATCGTTTCCTTCTGCTTTCATTCGCTCATTATACTCATTTAACATATTTGTAATAGATTGATTTCCCTCAAAATCTTTTGGATATATATTTATTCCACTTGGTTCGTCAAAATTTATATAATCTAATTTTTCCAAATTTCCATCATAAGTAGCTGTTTCTCTGCTCATAAGAGAAGCAAATAATTCTGATAATTCTTCTTGACTCATTTTCATACGAAATGCATTAGCAAAAGCACTAGTATCAATACTTATTGCATTTGCAAATGAATTGCTTAAGTTTGCTATACTTGCTTGCATTTCTCTTTGCATACTCGCACTTATTGAACCCATAACAGAAGCCATATATTCTTGCATTATTGAAGATATTTGTTCATCTAATTTTTGATTTTTTACCAATTCTGATAAATTATTAGTTACAATCTCTTTTGCCTCTTCTGATTCAACATATTCCATAAGATATTTTTCTAATTCATCTACTTTTATAAGTTCATTATCTTCTACATATTTTTCATATCCTTCTAATACAGCTGTCATAACTCTTTGCATTTGCTCTTGAGTAATTGTTATGCTACCATTTTCTTTAATTATCTCTTCTATTTCTTTATTAAGTATTTCTGCAGCTTCTTTTGATTGTAAATATTCTGATAATTGTTTAGCAACTTGAGATACATCCGCTTCTGGATTTTTATTTATATAATCTTCATAACCTTTTAAAAGATCATTTATTATTTTTTGAATATCTTCACTTGAAATTGAAAATTCTAATTTACTCAAAACATCGTTCAAATCAAGTGGTGGTAATGAATTTTCTGTCATTATATTATTCAAATTTCCAAAATCTACTTGCAACTTAGATTGATCTATTTTAAAAGCTGATCTTATAGCATTTGCATCTACTTCTACTAAAGAATTCATATCAAAATCATTATTGCTACTAGTATCATCAAATCTTTTACCAGTAAATACATTAATTTCTGGTTGCGCTATTTGTGCTTTTACAATTTCGCTATTAGCCGCATTCTCTACAACGTAATTTGTTAGAGATACTGGATAATATATTCCAGCTTGTAACATTGCAGCAGTTGCACCTTCTTTAGGTTGAACTACTCCTACTATTTTTAAATCTTCTCCATTTGCTACAAGATTTTTCATATATTCTACATTATCTGTTTTATCTACCCAAATATTATATTCTTCATCATATTCATAACAATCACTGCTATTTATTAATTTAAAAGTAATTCCAAGAATATCATCGTAAGAATATGACGTAATATCTGTTGGTGTCTCTATATTTTCTTCGTTTAAAAATTGATTTATTATATTATCTAATTCTGTATAATCCCTTAAACCTAATGTGTATAACATAAAGTCACTTATACTTCCATTTGATGTTAATACTAAAACACATTCGTTATAATTTGTAGGCCATTGTCCCGCTTTAACATCATACTGTTCTTTAAATAAATTCTCATCTTCTGGCATTTGATAAAACACATTAGAATTCATCATAGTAGACATTATACTGTTAGAACTTCCACCTGTACTCATTCCCAAATTTTCAAAAAAACTATCGGGATTTAATCTTCTTAAATTTTCAATGTCTGAACTATATATCTTTGGCATAATGTTATAAGTGTACTCTACAGTTTTTGCATATTCATCTATAGGGCATTCTTCGCTTTCTAAGTATTGTTTTAATGAAGCTAAATCGTTTGAACCTATTGTTGAAAACATACTTGTTAACAACTTAGACACATTAATATCGCCTTTTTCTTCATCTTCACTTGAATCACCACCACTTCCAGACATAAGAGAACCCATATTAATACCTGTACTTTGTATTTGCAATGGATATTCAGATAACGTATCTTCTTCTACTGATTTTATATATGTATTAACACCATTTGATAATGATAATATAAGTGCTATACCAATAATACCAATAGAACCTGCAAAAGCAGTTAAAAAAGTTCTTCCTTTTTTAGTTTTTAAATTATTAAAACTAAGTGATAGAGAAGTTAAAAACGACATACTAGTTTTTCCCATATTTTTATGTTCTGGCTTTTTACGTTTTTCTTCATCTATAATATATGGGTCTGTATCTGAACATATTTTACCATCTCTTAAATTTACAATACGTGTTGCGTATGCTTCTGCTAATTCAGGATTATGTGTTACCATTACTACTAAACGATCTTTAGCAACTTTTTTTAGTAATTCCATAACTTGCACACTAGTATCACTATCTAAAGCTCCAGTTGGCTCATCTGCAAGGAGAATATCTGGATTATTTACTAAAGCTCTTGCAATAGCAACTCTTTGCATTTGTCCACCTGATAATTGATTTGGCTTTTTATGAATATGTTTTTCTAACCCTACTTGTTTTAGTGCTTCTATAGCTTTTTGTTTACGCTTACTTTTTGGAACACCTGAAATTGTTAAGGCTAATTCAACATTTGCTAAAATAGTTTGATGTGGTATTAAATTATAACTTTGAAACACGAATCCTATCGTATGATTACGGTAAGAATCCCAGTCTCTATCTTTATAATCTTTTGTGGAAATTTCGTTAATTATTAAATCTCCTTTATCATAACGGTCTAATCCACCTATTATATTTAAAAGAGTTGTTTTTCCGGAACCACTTGGACCAAGAATAGCAACAAATTCATTATCTCTTAAGTTTAAACTTACATTATCTAATGCTTTTTGTACTAAATTTCCTGTCCTGTATTCTTTGTACACATTCTTAATTTGTAGCATACACCCACTCCTACTCTTTACATAATTATTTAAGTCCTAATAATTAATTATATCATATGGAAAAGCTCTTTGTAAAGTTAATTTCTGTGGATTTTTTGTGAATCGTTACAAGAATTGTTTTTAAAATTTTTTTAATCTCAATGCATTTAATATCACAGTAAGACTGCTTAATACCATTGCAGCACTTGCTATCATAGGATTTATTGATATTCCTACTGGTTTTAATACTCCTATTGCCACTGGTATCATTAAGCTGTTATAGAAGAATGCCCAAAACAAGTTTTGTTTTATATTTCTTATTGTTTTCTTACTTATATTTATTAAGTTTACTATATTTTTCAAATCATTATTAGTTAATATAACATCTGATGAATCTGCTGCTATATCTGTTCCGCTATTTACACTAACACCTATATCTGCAATTGCTAATGCAGGACTATCGTTTATTCCGTCTCCACACATCATTACAAATTTATTTTCTTTTTTTAATTCTTTTATTGTATTTACTTTTTCTGATGGCAATACATTAGCTATTACTTTTGTTATTCCTATTTCTTTTGCTATTTTTTCTGCTGTTTCCTTATTATCTCCTGTTAACATTACTACATCGATTTTTTTGCTTGATAATGTATTTATTACTTCTTTTACCTCTTCTCTTACCACATCATTTACTCCTACTAATGCAATTATTTCTCTATTTTTTACCACATAAATAATGCTATTTCCTTTTTCTGCTAATTGTTTTTCATCGTCTGAATATTTGTTTATAATTTCATACTTATCTAATATTTTTGAATTTCCAAGTAAAATTTCTTCATTGTTTACTTTACCTACAATACCTAAACCTGCAATATTTTTAAACTCTTCAACTTGTAATAATTCTATTTTGTTTTCTTCTAAATAATCTGAAAAAGCTTTTCCTATTGGGTGTGTTGATTTATTTTCTATACTTCCTACTAATTTCATTAATTCTTTTTCTTCAAGTGAACTATAATTAATTATTTCTGATATTTTTAATTTACCATAAGTCAATGTACCTGTTTTATCAAATACTATTGTATCTACTTTTTGTGCATTTTCTAATATTTCGCTTTTCTTTATTAATATTCCGTTTAGAAGCACATAAGCCTTCACTTATAACTATAGCCAAAGGTGTAGCTAACCCTAAACTACAAGGGCATGCAACGACTAAAACTGTTATAAATGTTGAAATAGCACTTTCAAATTCTGCTCCCATTATTAAATAAGCTAAAAATGATAATATTGCTATAATAATTACTGCTGGCACAAAATATCCAGATACTTTATCTGCTATTTTCGCTATCGGAGCTTTTGTATTACTTGCTTCTACAACTAATCTTACAATTTCTGATACGGTAGATTCTTTTCCAATTTTTTCTGCTTTATATTCTACATACCCATCATAATTTAAACTACCTGCAATTACTTTATCTCCTTTTTCTTTTGCTACAGGTTTACTTTCTCCTGTAATAAATGCTTCATCTAAATGCGCTTTACCAGATAATATTTCTCCATCTACTGCAATTTTTTCTCCAGCTTTTGAAACTACTATATCTCCTTTATGGATTTCATCTAATGTAACTGTTTTTTCTACACCATCTATTTTTACAACTGCTGTATTCGGTGTAATTTCAACTAATTTTTGTATAGCTTCTTTGGTTTTATCTTTACTAATACCATCTATATATCTGCCAAGTTTTATAAAATAAATTACTATTGAAGCTGATTCAAAGTATAAATTCATTACTAAATCATGATTTCCTCTAAATACCATATACATATTATATAAACTATATAATAAACTTGCTAAAACACCTATACTTACTAATGTATCCATATTAGGCGTTTTATGAATTAAATTTTTATATCCGTTTTTTAAAATATCATACCCATATATGATAAAACAAATTGTTAATATAAGTAGCGAAATCATGTAATTAGTTGAATTAGTATGCGGGTCTAAGAAAGGAATTGTAGGTAAATTTAACATATGTCCCATTGAAATATACATTAATATTACTGCTAATACTGTAAATATAATAAATTTTATTTTTTCTGTTTTACTTTTCTTTTCTAGTTTAATCTCTTTAAATTCACCTAAACTTTTAAAACCTGCTTCTTTCACAAATTCTTCTATCTTTTCTTGATTTAAGATTTTTTCATCATACATAATAGTAGCATTAGCCATAACTAAATTTACAGAACTATTTATAATTCCATTTTGCTTATTCAAATACTTTTCTAATCCGTTTGAGCATGCGCTACAAGTCATTCCATCAATAGACAATATTATTTTTTTCATAATCTAATCTTCCTTTACTACTTCAAATCCAATATCCTCTACTTTTTCCTTTAAAGTATTCTCTGAAACCTCATCTGTTGAAGTAACTTTTACTATCCCTGTAGTATAATTAGCCTCAACATCTTTAACTCCATTAATATTTTTTAGAGCATTTTTTACTCTATTCTCACAGCCATTACATACCATGCCTTCTACTTTAAATTCTATATCTTTCATAATTATACCTCCTATATTTTTAATTGAGTGTTTACTCAATTATTATTATAATCATTAAATATTTATTTGTCAATAGTTTAACAAAACATTTATAGTTAATTAACTTTCACTATTTTTCCAAAAGAATTTTCATAAACTACTTCTTTATTTTCTAGCAATGTTTTGTCATATTCCTTATAAAATGAAGTTCTATAAAAGCAAATTACATAATCTGCATTATCTATAATTTCACCATTCATATGTTTATAAGTTAATTTCTTTTGGAACCACTGTTCTCCCATTTCTGGATATGAATAATAATAATCTAATAATTTATATGCCCAAATTATTTGTTGTTCTGTACCTAATAATTCAATTTTCTTATTTTTATCTAAATTATCTCTAGCATACTTCATAAGCTCCATTTCTTGGTCATAAAAATCTATTCCTGCTTGCAATGTTAATGCTCTATTAACATTATACAATTCCGCAAATCCCGTAAATCTATAATCTTTTAACCTGTTACTAACATTTTTTATGCTAAAATTGAAACTACTAATAACTAAAATAACAACATAAACTACTACTATTAAGTACGGAATTAACTTTTTCTTTTCATATAAGTAATACAAACCTTTAAAATTAATATACCAAAGCAATATCCATAATGCAAAATAGTTTTTAGTAACGTAATAATCTGACACGTAATCCATAATATTTCCAATTACAAGTAAAATTATATATCCTAATGTAAAAATTACTGCTATAGAAGAAAAATCAATACTTTTCTTTTCTCTAATTTCTTTTATAATAACATATATTACCAAAGGCAATAAAATTATAATATTACTGTATAAATTATTATACACATATCCTGGTGTTTTGAAACTGGATATTAATTGTTCTTGGCCCTCTATAGAATCTTCTACTTCTGTCGCAATTGAAGAATTAAGAAAATCTAAATTATATATTCCTTGTGCCATATAATAGATATATCCTAATATAAAAGGTAATATTAATGTAACTAATAAAGTAATTATATTTTTCTTACTAAATATTTTCTTATCTTCTTTATAATTTACAAAACATATATAAATAAATAATGCACTATAAATATATGGTATAAATTGATAATATGAATGGAAAAGTTGAAAGTTTAATAAAAATAAGATTACTATTATCTGTTTTAAATTTATTTCTTTACTAGTATAAAATTGTACCGCATACAATAATGCTGTTACAACTAATATACCCATACTCATATATTCAAAACCGAAAAGCAAACTATTTAAAGGATAGCCTAATACATATAATAAACTTACTATAAATGCAAGTACTTGAAGCTTCCCTTTAGATATTTTTACAAATGCCATATACATGATATAAGCAGTTAAAAATAATGTAAATAATCCAAATGCAATGAAAATTTTATAATTATAAAAAACATCAATTACATTAGAAAATATTTTCATAATTAATCCTGAATTAACAAATGAGCCAAGCTTCCAATTCTGCATTCCCCATAGCTCATCACCTTCTAAATTAAATAAATGATCCGAATTTGCGAAATCAACTGCTGCTGTATAATGCACAGCTGGATCTGTACTTTCGTACACTATAGTTAATGAATTTCCATAATGAAAAGCGCCTATAAAAAATACAATTATTGCTATTAAAAATACAAATATTAAGTCATATGTATTTAGATAGTATTTTTGAATTTCTTTTTTCTTAAATAAATATATCCCACCTAAAATTATTAAAACAAAATTTACAATGGATAAGTTTAATAATGTTAATTTTATTCTTAAAAAATTTAAAATGTAACATTCAAAAACGTTGTAACACAATATTAATACTATTCCTAATCCTAAAATTCCTAGCCCATTTAATTTTTTATCTGATTTTTTTATTAACATGAATATTATTAATATTGCTATTATACTAACTGAATATATTACCCCCATTTTTCTTTCGTCCTTTCTTTTTTATATAACACTAATTTTATCATTTATTCATTTTTATTACAAGGGAAATTAAAAAGAAATTTTTTATAACTGTAAACACTCAGAATACACTTGCAAAAAGCTTGATATATAGCTATTTTTAGTCAAAACATAGCTAGGGTGTAACAATCCGGGTCTTGACTTGCAAATAGCTATATATCAAGCTTTTATTTAAATATCTGCTGAGTTGTTACTTATAGCACTCAAGTATGTTATAAAAACACTTTGTATATAACTACTTTTATTAAAAGTAGTTATATACAAAGCTTTAAATAAATATTCATTGAACAAATTATTCTACATAAGTTTTTCCGTCATATTTAAAAGCTATCCAACCACTAGGTATTCTTCCCCAAATTTCGTTATCATTTACGACCTTTTTTTCTAATAAAGTTACTTTTGTACCTGTTTTTAATACCGCAGTTGTATAATCATATGCATTTTGTTGTCCGTCCACTGTTAATTCATTTCTATTCTTTTGTTTATAATTTGTTCCTGCTCCTTCACGTACTTTTAAATCAACTTTTGTTATATACGTTTTTCCGATTTCATAATTATCCTCAACACCCAAATCCACTTTTGTTGGTCTTTGTATTATAGCGTATCCACTTTCTATGCTCCCTAGAGTTACTATTCTATTACCGTTTTTATTTTGTTCTAAAGATTTCATATCTGCAGTTATAATCGCCATATGACCATATTGCCCCCAAGTGTAAACTAGTATATCGCCAGGTTTTGGCGTATTATCCGATGCAAATCTATTAAAACCTTCTATAGTAATATTTGCCCAGTCTTTTGCGTTACCTCTAGCTTTAAAAGGTATATTAAATACTTTGTTTAAATACTGTTGAATTAAACTTACACATTCTCCTTTATAACTTCCTTCTGGCGTAGGATTTCCAACACTGCCTTGAGCTATTGCCCATTTTTCAAATTCAATTAAATTCATATATAAATATTTCACCTCTATTTATATATTATTAAATTCTTGTAATTTTTGTTACTTGTATTTATTCTTCTAACATTGGACATCTTACAAATTCTGTTCTAGATATTGTATCTCCTGTTCCTAGTTGTCCGTATTCATTTTTACCAATTCCATACATTTCTCCTGTTTTAGTTTTAAATAATGCAAACCCGTCACCTAAACTTACTGAATCTATATTATTAATTGCAAGTTTTTGAGGTGTAGAATATACTTCATTTAATTCATAACCGTTTCCCATTACTCCATACACATTATAACCCCAACCATAAACTTCACCATTTTCTAATACTGCTAAACTTAAAAAATCATAAGTTACTATTTGCTTAACTTTTACATTTTCTTTAATCACTAATTCTTCAAAATCTGTATTTACGACTTTTCCTAAGCCAGATGTATTAGAATTACTAGACATTACGTATAATCTCCCATCATTCGTTAATAAAAACGTTACCATTGTATTATAATTATCGCTTTTACTTCTAGCCACATCAACTATATCTTTACTAATTTCATCTAGGACTTCGCTATTAGCTTCTTTTGGGTAGGCTGTAATAATAGCTGGCGTTCCTCCATAATCTAAATCAGCAGTTTTATTTGGTATCATAATATTCCACCTACTTCCAGACCAATATAATTTTCCATCTTCAGTTATATAACAGAAGCCTCCAGCATCGGGAGTAGCAAATATATCTTTTATATTATCTATATAATCTACACCATTACTAGTTATATGTTGGAAATCTTCTCTAACTAAAGTATCTCCCCATAATCCCGTTATTCCATCACCTTTTGCATACAAGTTTCCGTCATTTGTTAATACATATGCTGTATTAGTTGAGCTAGATACAAGTATTTTTTTTACATTTTTTAATTCAGTATTTTTAACGAAATTATTTTCATATACGTTTCCATTTCTATCAGTCACATATATTTCATTTCTTTTTCCAGTAATATATGTAACATTTTCCATAACTTGTCTTAATGTGCGATTGGCTTTACATCCTGGAGAGGTTATATTTTCTGTATCTGTATAAATTCCATCTGTAGTAACAACGGCATAATCTAGTGGAAAATATGTAGTATCCACTATTTCATACCTACTAAATAAATTACTAATTTTTTTAGTATTGTAGTTAATTATATATGCTTTTCCATTGCTAATCACCATATTTTTTCCTAATAATCTCGCATTTACATCACTTTCAAAATTTGAAACTTTTTCAAATGTTTTTGTATAAATACCATTTGTACCACCTGTTAAATATATTTCACCTAAATTATTTTTTACCACGGAATAAGATGTAGAATTGTTTCTTACTTCTGCAACATTACTTGTTATATATGTTAATGTATCTCTGTTACTTAAATCGGTTAAACCTAATTGTCCTGCCATATTGTTACCACACCCGTATAGCTCTCCATTATCTTTTAATATAAATGTAGTATTTCCGTTATATGCTATATTATTTGCTGAAATTTCATTAAACTCTTCACTTAATTGCACACATTTCGTCTGAGCTATGTTATGTCCTAAACCAAATTGTCCATAATTATTACGCCCTACTCCAAACACCTTGCCTCCAGCAGCTTCATTACATTTTATCAAAGCAGAAGAAGAATATGAAATTATAGAAGGATAAATCTCCTCAATGTCGTCTCCTGTTATTCCGTCTATTTTTATTTCAACAAAAGAATTATAAAGATTTGTATTTCCTTGGCCTAAAGAGCCAAAACTATTTACACCAGCTCCCATTATTTTACTATCTGTTGTAACTAAATAGGTGTTATTGTAACCAGCCCATACATTTTTTACATTTGAATATATTTTAATAGGTTCTGATAATAAAAATGAATTACCTAATCCTAATTTATTATTAGTATTTTCTCCCCACGCCCATAAATCATTATTCTGATCTATCACAAATGCTGTTCCGCAACTTATATATACTTTCTTTGCATTACCATTGCTATCTAACGCCATTCTATTTCCGAATTTTGAGTTAATCTCTACTATATCTAATTTATTCCAACCATTAATATACGTATTTTCTTCTTGCGTCATACCTGAATTAGCAGTTATTTCACCCAAAACTTTTAAAGTTCCATCTCCATATAATTTATATGTATTATTTCCAATTAAAAAATATTGCGATTTATCTTCTTCATTAAATGGTAATAATACATACATTATTTGATTATTATACTTTGTTCCATTTATATTTATTATTTTATATCCCAAAGAATTTTCATCTATACATAAATATAAATTATCTTTCCATTCATTCGGAATATTTAAATTACTCGTGTCTAATTTATAAAATTCTGTATAATCTATCATATCTAATGTTGGTATGTTTGTACTAGTAATATCTATAGATAAATTTAATAATATATATTTCAATTCTTCTGGTAAATTTTCTTTTTCTTCTGAAGATAACTCTGTATCTAAAGTAAGATATTGATTTTCATTATTTTTGGCAAGTGGATATTTGTCTAATTCACCTTCAACATTTTCTAATTCTTTATTTAATACGTGTAAAGATATAGCTTCTTTAATTTGTGCCGATAAAGTTTGTACTTTAGCATCATTTACTTTACCGAATAATCCATCTCCACCTACTACTGCAGATATTGCTACTCCAGCTAATATCAGCATTACTACTACTGTGATTACTAATGCAATTAACGTAATACCTTTTGCACTTTTTATTTTAAATCTCATACTTATAAACTCCTTTATACATATTAATTTGTTAACATTTATTTTTAATATAAAAAAACTCTTTTAAATTATTGATATATAATTCGGACCCGCTCTTTTTTCTTTGTAATAGAAAACGCAAAAAGATAGACCTATATTACTAAAATATGGAATTTTAGAAACATTCTTAATATTTCTTTCCATATTTAATTTTAATATAGTTCTATCTTTTATTTTACGAATTAATTTTATAGCTCTACATAGTAAAGTTTTTTTATTTTCTAAATGACAACATGCGATATATATATATATATATATATACAGCCATGCGGGTTTCAGCGATTTCTTTTATTTTTTTCATATTTTTTTCTTTTAATTTTAAGTTTACTACCATTTTATTTTCTCCTTACTTTTACATCAAATTATTTATAATCCTTCAAATTATACCAAAATTTCTACTCTACCTACAAAATTTCCTTACCATAATAAGCATCTATCAAAATTTGTTTTATTTCGCTAACTAATGGTAATCTAGGATTTGCTGTTGTACATTGGTCTTCAAATGCTCTTTCTGAAAGCATATCTATTTTTGCCATAAATTCGCTTTCTGATATACCATATTCCTTTATTGAAGATGGCAATTCAACCTCTTTTCTTAATTCTATTACCTTTTCAATTAAAGAACGTACTCCTTCTTCATCGCCATATGCTTTCCAACCCATTCTCCTAGAAATTTCAGCATATTTATGGTCTGCTATATAATATTCATATTTAGGGAATGATACAAATTTTGTTGGCTTTTCTGCATTATATTTTATTACATATGGTAATATGATAGCATTTGCTCTACCATGTGGAATTCCAAATTCTCCACCTAATTTATGAGCGATAGAGTGATTTACTCCTAAAAATGCGTTTGTGAACGCCATACCTGCTATTGTACTTGCATTATGCATTTTTTCTCTAGCAATTCTATTTGAACCGTCTCTATATGCTTGTGGCAAATATTTAAATACTAATTCTACTGCTTTTTCAGCTAAGCCATCTGTATAATCTGATGCCATATTTGATACATATGCTTCTAATGCGTGTGTTAATACATCTAAACCTGTATCTGCTGTACTTTTTTTAGGTAAGCTCATTACTAAATTAGGATCAACTATTGCCACATTTGGTGTTAATTCATAATCTGCTAATGGATATTTCATATTTTTCTTTTTATCTGATATAACTGCAAAAGATGTTACTTCAGAACCTGTTCCTGATGTTGTTGGTATTGCTACTAATTTTGATTTTTTACCAATTTTTGGAAACTTATATGTTCTTTTTCTAATATCCATAAATCTTAATTTCATACCTTCTATATCTGCATCAGGTTGCTCATAAAATAGCCACATTCCTTTTGCTGCATCTATTGCACTACCTCCACCTAAAGCAATAATTACATCAGGTTTAAAATTATTTATCATTTCTACACCTTTTTTTATTGTATCAAAAGATGGATCTGTCTCTACTTCTGAAAATATTTGTGAATGAACGTATTGCTCTCTTTTTCTTAAATAATATAATATTTTATCTACATATCCCAATTTTTCCATTGCCTCATCTGTTACTATGAAAGCTCTTGATATATCTGGCATTTTTTCTAAATATGAGATTGAACCTGCTTCAAAATATATTTTTTCTGGAATTTTAAACCATTGCATATTAACCTTCCTTTTCGCTACTCTTTTTAAATTTATTAAATTAGCTGATGAAACATTTGCTGTTGTTGAATTTCCACCGAAAGTACCACAACCAAGTGTTAATGATGGCATATTTGTATTATATATATCTCCTATAGCACCATGCGTTGATGGAGAATTTACAATAATTCTGCCTACTTTTACTTTCTCTGAAAATTGTAATATTGTGTTTTCATCTTCAGAATGTATAACTGCTGAATGGCCAAGTCCACCATATTCTATTAATTTTTCACATTTATCTAATGCATCTTCTTTACTTTCTGCTATATAATATCCTAAAACTGGACTTAATTTTTCTTTAGAAAAAGGATATTCTGGTCCAATTCCAGTTTCTGGAACTACTAAAACCTTTGTTTTTGGATCTATCTCTATTCCCGCATCTTTTGCTATATTATATGGGCTTTTTCCAACTATATATGAGTTTAAAGCACAACCTTTTTCTTCTACAAACATACTATTTAAAAGTTTTTGTTTTTCTTCTTCATTTAAGAAATAACAATTAGCTTCTTTCATTAATTTTTCAAATTCGTCTTTTATTTCTTTATCTATTACAACTGCTTGCTCGGATGCACATATCATTCCATTATCAAAAGATTTAGATAATACTAAATCATTTACAGAAGTTTTTAATTTTGCGGTTTTATCTATATAACAAGGAACATTTCCCGGTCCCACGCCCAAAGCAGGCTTCCCACAAGAATATGCAGCTTTTACCATACCTGTACCACCTGTAGCTAATATTAAATTTACTCCCGGATGATTCATTAAGTAATTAGTTGCATATAGAGAAGGTTCTTCTATCCATAAAATACAATCTTCTGGCGCACCTTTTTTTACAGCAGCCTCTCTCATATACTCTGCAGCTTTTTTACTACATTGTTGTGCAGAAGGGTGGAATCCAAATATTATTACATTTCTTGTTTTAGCTGAAATTATTGATTTAAACATTACAGTTGAAGTTGGATTAGTTACAGGAGTTACACCTGCTATTATTCCTACTGGCTCTGCAATTTCTTCATAGCCTTCTTCTTCATTCTCTGAAACAACTCCTACAGTTTTATCATATTTTATGCTATGATAAATATACTCTGTAGCAAACATATTCTTAGTAACTTTATCTTCAAGAATTCCTCTTTTAGTTTCTTCAACAGCTAATTTTGCTAATTCAAAATGATGCTCTAATCCTGCCATAGACATGTTTTTAATAATTTCATTTACTTGCTCTTGGTCTAATTTTAAGTACTCCTCAGAAGCTTTTTTTGCCCTTTCTACTAAATTATCAATACTTGCTCGTACTCTTTCTTTCTCTTCTTCGCTTAATTCCGTTGCCATAAAATTCCTCCTAATTATTTTTTTATTGTTGTTATTTTTTCCTATTTTTTTGTTTTTATGTAATTATATTACATTTTACTTTTAAAATCAAGAATTTTTTTATTATATTTTTATGGATAATTTAATTTTCGTTACTATTCACAGCTTTTATTATAAAACATATTAAGGTACTTATATATTAATATTTTGCAATCAAAGACCCGGATTGTTATGCACCAGCTATGTTTTTGATAAAAAATATTAATATATAAGTACTGCTAATATTTATTTAGCTGTGAATAATAACTAATTTTCCAATAACCATTTTATTATATTTTTATGAATAATACCATCGCGTGAAAAATCCGCTTTATCCAAAGAAAGAATGTATTTAGGATAATTATCATCTATTTCCTTAAAAGCACCAAATTCTCTTTCTATAACTTTATCATCTGTTAATAAATAAGTTACTTGAATATATATTTTTTCATTTGTTTTTGTTGCTATAAAATCTATTTCTTTATCTTTTATTTTACCTATATATACATCATATCCTCTTTCTAGCAATTCATTATATACAACATTTTCTATTGCAAAACTTTTATTTATTTCAAAATTATTGTTTTTAATTTGTGCTATTCCTAAATCTGTCATATAATATTTATTTAATGTTTTTAAAATTGCTTTCCTATGAATATCATATCTATATATTTTTTTTATTATTAACGCTTTACACAATGCTCCTAAATATGAATATATTGTTTCTGTGGAAACTGATTTTCCTTCGTTTTTCAAAAAATTTATAACATTTTCTGCTGAAAACTGACGTCCTGTTGTATCTACAATATATTGCAATAGCAAGTCAAATAGAAGTGTATCTTTTAATTCTAATCTTTCTACTACATCTCTTAATATTATTGAATCGAATACACTATGAAGATAATCTTTTATATTAGTTTCATCAACGAACTGAGTTCTGTTAGGTAATCCGCCCCACTTAACAAAATCCCAAAAAGTATCTTCACTTTCTCCATTTTTATTTGTTAGCGCTATAAATTCTTTATAACTCAATGGATATATATTAAATAATACATATCTTCCTGACAAAACTGTTGACAACTCGTTTGATAATAATTTACTATTTGAACCTGTAATAAAAATGCTAATGTTATTTAAAGATGCTCTTAATGAATTTACTACTTCTTCAAATTTAATTACTTTTTGAATTTCATCTAAGAAAATATAATATTTTTTATTATCTCTTATTCTTTCTTTTATATATTTATTTAATTTTTTATAATCGCGTAGTTCTTCATATTCTATATACTCAAAATTAATATATACAATATGTTCATCATCTATATCTTTCGCTTTTATTTCATCAATTATTTGTTTTAATATAACAGATTTTCCACATCTCCTTATACCTACTAATATTTTTATAGGGTCACTATCGTAAAATCCTCTTATTCTTGATAAATACATTTCTCTTTTTAACATTTTCCTCACCAATATTATTGTACCACTTGCTATTGATTTTGTCAAGTTATTTTGCATTTACGAAATATCTTTTAATTTTATCAAATATATTTCTTGTTTTAGAAATATATTTATAACTTCTAAAAACTTCTATCATCTAGTTTTAAAGTTAAATTTCTATGCTTTTAAACATTGCCATTAATTGTCTACTTTTTTATGATATTTGTCAACTTTATTCCGTGATATTTTTCAATTTCATTCCGTAATTTTATTAATTTTATAATAAAAATTTTAACTTGACATAGAAAAATATATGTCATCTTTCTCTGACATATATTTTTACATCTTCTAAAGTATATGTTTTAGGATTTTTCTTATAATCTTCCATTGCTTTTTTATAAGTTTCTAAATCGTATTCATCTTCTATTTTTTCCAAGACTGCATTTCTTATTAAATCAGATAATGAAATATTATTCATTTCTGCATATGCTTTTATTAATTCTGTATCTCTTTCACTTAATCTAACTGAAATAGTCATCCTTATCAACTCCCTTCTTTATTTATTGTACTACAATGTATTACATTTTATCAATACTTTTTATTAAATTATTTTTATATGTTAAATTTCAATAAGATAACATATAACTTTTACAAAAACTTGATATATAGCTATTGCAAGTCAAGATCCCGATTGTGTCGCACTAGCTATGTTTTGACTGAAAATAGCTACATATCAAGATTTTATAAAGTATTATCTGAATTGTAACATATTTATTTATTTTTTAATAACTAAAAAATATATTCATTAAATAATTTCAATTAATATATTTTTAATTTATTATTTCTAAAATATTTTTTATTATTTAATATTTTAATTATAATTAATTAAAAATTTTATATAATTAATTTATTATTATTTAAATAATATTTTTTCTACTTGCTACATTAGCATCTATTAAACAAGGTAATAAAGCAGGTTCTAATATATATTTACCTACTTTATATTCCTTATTATTTAAAATTCTATATATTTGATTTACATATATACATTTATATGTTTTAAAGTTACTTACTTTTCTCTTATTTTTTGTGTTTTTACATACTGTATCAAATGCTTTCATTATATTTTCAAATTTCTTGATATTTTGGTAAACTATATTTACTATTACATTAATTTTTAAAATCCGGTCGCTCAGATCACCTGGAGGCGCTCTATGCGACTTTACACGTTTTACTATTTCGTCAATGTCCATGGACTTCCCTCGCTTCCATTTCCGCTACCTTCTATTATTTTGACTCCAGACTCTAGAATTACAACTGGGGCTAGGGCGCTACTGCTGCTATTCCCATACTCGTTGCCGTCGGACCACACGCTGAAAAAGTTGCCGTAGCTGAGGAAGCCAGAGCTACCCGCAGCGCACACGCGGAAGTACGTAACGCCCGAACGAGCATACGTGTCGCGAGACGCCACCCAACTATTTCCCGCCAGTTTTTTACCGTCTGCTGTATTGCTAAATGATTGTACTGCATCCAAGTCACTTTCGTGATGAGTTTGGACTATATATCTATAATTTGCATTTGAACTGATATTACTGTAATCGCTATAGTAATATATATAACCCTCTGATATTGTTGCATAGCTACTTGGATTACTTGGGTCACTTCCTAAATGTCTTGTACTATATCCATATGTTCCTTCTCCATATGGTATTGATTCGTCATTTAATATTTTTATTGCATTTGCATATCTCGTTTTATCAGTTGAAGCTGTTCCTGTTCCTAATTGATAGTTTGGTCCGTTATAACATACTATTTCCATATGTCCATTATTATCAAAATCTAATATTCTCCATTGATCATATGTTTTTCCATCTACATTTACACTGTAATTTACAAAGTCGCCTATTTTTATTGGTATAACTGTTGTTACCGTTATTTCACTACTTTCTTTATATAATCCTACTTTATCATATACTCTTACTTTATATTTATAACTTTGTCCTCCTGTTTTTCCGGTTACGTTATACGTTGCTGTTCCTGATGTTGTTGTTATTGTCTTTTCTAGTTTTCCATTTAAATAAAACTCATATTTTGCTATTCCACTTTGTCCATCTGCTCCTTTTGCTGTTAATGTAAATGTTGTCTCTTTTACATTACTACTTGCTATTGTTGCTGTTGTTGGAGCTGTTGTATCTATTCTATTTACTGTTACTGCTCTATTTCCTGTATTTCCTGCTTGGTCTTTTACCCATACGTAATACGTTCCATTTGCTGTTATATTATTTATTGTTGTATTTAAACTTGTTGTTGCTGCTACTGTTGTATAACTTGGCTCTGTTGTACTACTTTGATTTATTCCGTATCCTACTATTCCTATATTTTTCGCTGCGCAGCCTGTTGTCCCTGTGTCTGTCGCTTTTATCGTTACACTATTTGTTTTTCCCCAACTTGTACTTGCTGTTGCACTTGAAATTACCGGTGCTACTCTATCTATATTTTCTACTGTTGCCGTTGATGTGTTTGTATATTGTCCATTTTCGTCAAATAATCTTGCGTACACATATCCATTTGTTGTCATTTCTACTGGTCCTGTGTAATTTAGCCACTCTCCCGTTTGACTTCCTTTTTGATATTTTAATGTTAAACTACTATCTCCACTATTATTTGTAAATGTTACTTGTACATTTTCTGTTGTTGGAGTTTTTGGATTATAGTCTGATGTTATCGCTGTACTTGAGTCAATTACTGTATTTAATGTTACACTTTCATCTTTATTTGTTGCCTCTGTTGGATTTCCTGCTTTATCTACTGCTCTCATACTTACTTTATATGTTGTTCCTTGCGTTAAGTTATTAAATGTGTAACTTGTTCCCGCTTGTAATGTTGTCCAGCTTCTTATTACAGTTCCTTCACTGTTCTTTAATTGGAATTGGTATCCTGCTATTCCATAATTAGCTGTTGCACATCCTTCTGTTGCTGTATCTATTGTACTTCCACTTATTGTTATACTATTTGTTGTTTTTGTTGTGCTTAAATTAAACGCATTTGGGGCTACTTTATCTATATTTTGTACTGTTATACTTGTTGTTTTATAACCTTGATTTCCGTCATAATATCTCGCATATATAATTCCATTTACTCCTACTGATATTGTCGTTTCTGCATTTGTTGCTACTTGCCAATTATTTTCACCTATACTATATTGGAATCTATCTGCATTTGTTAACGCTTGTCCACCTACTTTTATGTTTTCATCATATACTATTCTTACATTTACATCTTCTTTAGTAGGTGCTGTGTTTTGTGCTTCTAGTATTATACTTCCTGCACTCATTATATTGTTTACTTCTATATTTATACTTGCTTTTCTTCCATTTGTTCCTTCTACAGTTACTTTATACGTTCCATTTTCTGTTACTGTGTATTCTTTTGTTATCGTTTTTTCACCGTTACAGTTTTCTACATTCCCTTGGAATTCAATTTTTGCTATTCCTTTATTTTCTTCTTTTGCTGTTACTATTATTTTTACTTCTTCTGCATATGTTCCTAATGGTGGCTCTAATACATATGTTATTGTAGGTTTGGCTACATCGGCTATATCGTCTACTATGCTTCCTTCTGCATTTATATTTCCGTCCTCATCTATCCATATATCTACTACTACATTTGTCTTCTTATCTATTATTGTAGCTGACTGTTCTTCTTCGTCCACAGATATTATATAGTCTTCTTCATTTATGCTACTTATTTCTTTTATTTTTTCTATCAGACTATTTATATCTATTTTCTTTCCTGTTTCTGCATTTTCTATTGTTAAATCTAATTCCGCCATATCAACAACTTCTAATATGCTAGATTTCACATGTTCTCTTTCTGCTTGTGTTGTCCTGTTAAATAGTCCGTCTCCATTTATAATGGCTGATATTGCTACTCCGGCTAAAATTAGCATTACTACTACTGTTATTACTAATGCAACTAGAGTTATGCCTTTATTTTGACTTTTATATTTCATGCCTTTTTAGAACTCCTTTCTTTTAAATTTTTATTTTTCCTATTAATTTTTAAATATACAATTTTGCAGAGTAAAACTATTCATTAAAATCTTGATATATAGCTATTTGCAAAGCAAGACTCAGATTGTGTGCCTTGAACTTGCTTTTGATTAAAAATAGCTATATATCAAGATTTATTAAATTTACATCTTTACTATCTCAAAATCATATGCATTTGCAAAGTCTGATGTTGCTGATGCATTTAATTGTACTGTTTCTCCTGCATTTACTCTGTCTATATATCCTCCTATTCTTGTTATTTCATTTCCTTCTTTATCTAGTACTATTATTTCTACTGGAAAATCTCCTAATGTTTCATTTGTTGGATTTGTTACATCTGCTACTACTTGTGATACATTATTATTTTCTACTAATCTTATATTACTTATTTCTAATCCGTCTATTGTCTTTGTTTTCTTTAATTCTTCACTTGTGTTTACTTTACTTCCATCTTCTTGTACTTCTACAAATTCCTCTACTTTATTTTCTTCTGTTACTCCTACTGCTGGTGTTTGAGGTGTTTCCTCATCTTCTTTTCCTTTGTTTACATTTACTGCTACTATTATTACTATTAGTAACACTATTATTATTCCTAATACTATCATTAATTCTTTTGCTTTCATCTTATTTACCTTCCTTATATTTGTATATTTAGGTTTTTATTTTTAGGTTTCACCTATAAACCTATATTTTAATATTTTAATTTTTATATTTTTTATTTCTTTATTATTTTTAAGGTCCTGCCCTATATCTCTTTAAAAATATATACATATTATTTCACTCCTTTTTTAATAATAAATGTTTTTATATTTATTATAATTTATGTTAGTTTTTAAAAGAACAAGCTATTATGCGAGTTTATCGCATATCATGAGATATTATCTCTGTACGCCAATATTTTCAAGGTGTTTCAGCTTTTAAATTTTTTATTTATATATTTTATTTTTCCACTTTTTCTATTTTTTATTATATTTTTTCGCAAAAAACACAAAAAGATAGACCTATACCAATTTTTCTATTTGGCATAGTTCTACCTTTATTTTTGTTCCTATTTAATTTTTCTTTTTTATTTTCTAAATGACAATATTGTGTATGTAGCTTAGTAAACGAATTCCACGTTAAATAAAGAGATTCTCTCTCTCTCTCTCTCTCTCTCTCTCTCTCTCTACAACCATGCGGGTTTCAGCGACTTTTTCTAATTTTTTTATTTTATTTTCTTCTTGTAATTTTAAAGTTTCTACCATTTTTTATTTTCTCCCTCTTCGTTATTTTCCTTTATCTTACCATACTTTTTTAGTTTATGCAAGACTAAAATTTCAATTTTCCAATAACCAATTTATTATATTTTTATGAATAATACTATCGCGTGAAAAATCAGCCTTATCCAAAGAAAGAACGTGCTCAATTTTCCAATTAAATCAATATACTCAAAATCTAAGGTTTTAATGCTGTTATTGGTACTACGTATACTCCGTCTGGTCTTTTATATGCTGCATTTGTGAGTCCGCATATTACGCAAAGCACTGATGGGGCCTTACCATTTTCATTTTCGATTTCTTCTTTCATTTTTAGTAAATTTTTTGCAGCGTCTTCAATTTTATTTGCTCCCAATTTTATTTCAAACGCGCACCATTCTCCATTTTCTAATTCGATAACGCTATCGATTTCTCTATTTTTATAATCTTGATAATGGTAACATTTACCGTTAAAGCTATCTGCATATATTTTTAAATCTCTTTCTACCATAGCTTCAAATAAAAATCCAAATGTTTCTAAATCGTTTATTAATTTTTCTTCTTCTTTTATATTTAGTAATGAACACGCAATAGAAGGATCGGCAAAATGTCTTTTTTCCAACTGCTTTACTCTTATAGAATAACGAATATTAGAAGAAAATGGTTCATCATTATCTAATAAATATAATTTATCTAAAGCATTTAAGTATGAAGCCAAAGTATCTATATCAATGTCCTCATTATCTACATCACTTATATCTTTTTTTAATGTCATATTAGACACAGTTGTACTTTCATTTCTAGCTAATGATTTCAATAATAATTTTACTTTATGCTTATCTCTATTTACTCCATCTAATCTAATTAAATCATCTTCAATTATTAACTTCAAATACTGTTCTACTGCTTCGCTAGAATCTTTAGGAGAATAATCTATATTGGCAGGCCAACCTCCTCTAATAATTAAACCTGCAAGATTTCTCAAATCAACTTCACCTGTTAATTTTTCTTTTAACTTATTATCACATAATTCTTTAAGTGATACATCTCCTGTAGAATCTCCAGATTCAAATAAACTCATAGTCCTTAAAAATATTTTACCAAATCTTCCTGCTCCACTATGTGATATTCCTTTTCTATTAGGAGTAGATGAACCTGTTAAAATATATTGTCCTTTTAATCCTGTTCTATCAACATCTGCTCTAATTTCATCCCATAAATTTGTAGCTTCTTGCCATTCGTCAATTAATTTTGGCTTTTCCCCTTCTAAAATTATTGCAGGAGATATTTTAGCTAATTCTACATTATTTGACGCTCCACCTGTTGTTTTATGCAACAGAACTTCACTGTTAGAATGATAACGCCCTGCCCAAGTCTTCCCACTATACTTAGGTCCTTCTATACTAATAGCTCCAAATAATTTTAAGTAATGCTCTATTTTGTCATCAACAATTCTTCTTCTATAATTTTTAATTTCCATACTTAATTCACTTCCATTTTTTATTATAATTTTACACTATTCCGTGATATTTGTCAATTTCATTCCGTGACTTTTTTAAAATTTATTCCGTAATTTTATAATAAAATTTTAACTTAACATAGAAAAAATATATGTCATTTTTATCTGACATATATTTTTTCTACTTTTATTTATATTTTTTACTACAAAGAAACTTAGTGTAATTTTTCTATCCAAAACTATGCAACTTTTTCAGTATAATTAATTATAGTAATTTCAGTAATTGCATTTCTAACTGAATTTACTAATTTCTCTAACTGTTTTGCTACGCTATCACTATAAGAAACTTCACCACATTGTTTACAAACTTGTGATGGTACATTTTTTATAATAATAATACATTTATCTAATTCAACCATAAAAGTTGTATTCTTATTTTCTAAACTTCCTTTACACATAAAACAATTCATAACTATCTATTCCCCCTTCTTGTTTTTAAATCCTTTTCCCATTCTATTTCATCTGGGAAATATGCTGTAATTATCCATACTTCTTCTAGATTTAAACCGCAAACTACATGTATAATTTCATTATCTAAATTTATTTTCTCCATAAGCACCTCTCTACGTACAAATATATTTTACTATAAAAGCATTAAAATATCAAGCTTTAGTTTTAACAAATTATTTTTTTCACATAACAAATTATGAACTTTAAGGCTTAATCCCTAAAGTTCACTTCTATATCATTTATCTTTCCGTTATCAACAAGCTTAATCTCTTTTTCAGGAATTTCTATCCCATTAAAAATAAACTTATCCTCTGTAGATCTTTTCACAGTAATATTATAAACACTTTCTCCAAACATATATCTTATCTTATACTCGTTCCAATCTGAAGGCACGCACGGTTTTACGCTTATTCGTCCATCTCTTATTTTTAATCCTAATATATACTCTATTCCTATTTTATAAAACCACGCACTTGCTCCTGTGTACCAAGTCCAGCCACCTTTTCCAACTAAATTGTTTTCTCCATATATATCTGCTGCTATTACGTACGGTTCTACCATATATTTGTCCGCTTCTTCTCTATTATTAGAATGATTTATTGGGTTAAACATTGTATAATATTCAAATGCCTTATTGTTGTAACCTAATATTGTTGCCGCCCATATTAACCAGATACTTCCATGAGTGTACTGCCCTCCATTTTCTCTCACTCCATTTATATATCTTCTGATATATCCTGGGTTTAAGTTGCTTTTATCGAAGCTTGGCGTTAATAATTTGAATACTTTATTTTCATAATCTATAAGATATTTTTCTACACTTGAAAATGCTTCTATTTGCTTATCTTTACTTACTGCGTTTGAAATTATACTCCAACTTTGAGCTATGCTATCTATCTTACATTCTTCATTTTTTGGACTTCCTATTATTTTGCCACTATCTGTAATTGCTCTTTTAAACCATTCTCCGTTCCAAGCCTTATTATTCAAATTTTTGCGTAATTCTACTAATATTTTTTCTAAGTCCATATTTACTTCTATTTTAGGGTCTTTTATTATTAAATCTAAAATATAGCATACGAAAAATGTTAGCCAAATACTTTCGCCTTTTCCTTTATTGCCAACTGTGCTAAATCCATCGTTCCAATCGCCTGAGCCTATTTTTATAAATCCATTTTCCCCTATATTTATTCCTTTTCCTAAAGCTCTTTCCATATGCTCTAGTAATGTTCCTTCTTCGTCTCCCGGTAAATATAAATCGTACTTTTCGTCACAGCCTTCTGGTAATACTTCTCCTTCTAAATAAGGAATTTTTTCTTGTAATATTTCATAATCACCTGTATAATTTACATACTCTAATATTGCATACGGTAGCCATAATAAATCGTCTGAAAATCTAGTTCTAATTCCCCTTTTACTTTCTTCGTGCCACCAATGTAGAACATCGCCTTCTTTAAATTGATGAGTTGCACATTTTATAATCTGTTCTTTTAATAAATTTTTATCTAAATATTTAACTCCTATTGTATCTTGTAATTGGTCTCTATATCCTATAGCTCCGCCTGATTGATAATATCCTGTTTTACCATATAACCTAGATACTATTGTTTGATAAATATTCCAGCCGTTTAACATTATATTTGTTGCCTCATCTGGCGTTCTTACTTGTAATCTATTTATTATGTTATTCCAATATGCTTTTACATTATCTAATTCTTCTTTTACCTTTTCTATATCTGCATATTTCTTCTTAACTTCTATTACTTTTTCATAAGAATTTTCTTCTCCTAATATTAATGTTATTTCTTTATTCTCATATTCATTTAATTCTACTTCTATTTCTAATACAACTACGCCTTCTTCATATATTGAATTTTGATTATCTAATAATATTGCTCCATTTCTATTTAATGCTTCTGGATTACATATATTTCCCGCTCCTATAAATCCTTTCTTTGAACCTGTATATGATAATATTTTTTCGCTTGAAGATATATACGCTATATTAGTATTACTATTATCTACAGTATCATCTATATCGAATTTATTACCTAAATTTTTAAATGAAACTATATTATTATCCATATCTAAATCTGTATATATTTGTGAGTTAGTTTCTATCTCATCTTCGCCTAATACTGGCTTTATATAATATAGTATCTTTAATTTTTTAGGTTTGTTAGATAAATTTCTAATATTTATATAATTTACCTTTATATTATCTTCAGTTGGTACATAAATTTGATTTTCCTGTAAAAGCTCATCATATATTTGTTTATATAAAACGTACCCAAAACCATAAATTATATTATACTCTATATCTTTTGGTATTACGCTATACCCTAAAGTCCAGTAATCTTCTGTTTCTGTATTTTTTACATATATTATTTCAGATGGCATATCTAATATTGGGTTATTGTTCCAAGCTGTTATCCTATTTAATCTTGAATTTTTGCACCACGTATATCCTCCACCTATTTCTGTTACTACTGTTCCAAAATTTTCATTTCCTAATATATTTGACCATACTATAGGTGTTTTTTTGTTTTTACTTATTGCTATATGGTACTCTTTTCCGTCTTGAGTAAATCCACCGTACTCATTGCAGAATTTTAAATTATCTAAAAAGTCTGTTTTGCCTATTTCTTTCTTACTATCTTCTACCTCTTTTATTACTATATCTTTATTATTTAAACTCCAATATTTTTGGTGTTCAAAATACTCTTGTTTCTGTTCTTTTATAATCGTATCTAAATTGCCTTTTGAAACATCTATTATTAAATTTGCTCTAAATTCTAATGTTTCTAAGTCTTCTTTTGCTATATTACTTAATACGTATATACCATTATTTATCATATATGCTATTTGATTATTTTGTATTTCATATTCTATTAAATTTCTTAATTTGTCATTATATGAATACTCTTCCTCATTTATAATTACTAAATCTATTTTTATATTTTTTAATCTAAAATACTCATATGCTTTTAGTACCTCTCCTAGCGTTTCTAATTCTAACTCAGTTTTTATTTTAACTAAAATATATGGTAAATCGCCTGATATTCCAAACTTCCACAAGTTATCTTTTAAATATATCTTATTCTCAAATCCATTTGCTAAAGTATAAACGTAATTCTTTTTAAAGTAATTTTTATATGCTAATTCTCTTAAAATTTCTTGATAATTTAATATATTTTTACTTTTTAACATTAAATATCTGTTTTCCGCTTCTACTTTTGCTTTTTGTAATTCAAATGTCTCTCTTATTTTTTCAGTATTTTTATATTTTTCTATTAAATTAATAGCATTTTCTCTACTATCTGCAATTACCATTATAAACGTTAAATCAGTCTTATCTTTGCTTTCTACCTCTATTTTCTTTCTTAATAATAACATTGGGTTAACAGTTTTTAAGATTTTTTCTTTTTCTAATTCATTTAACTCTAGCAATTTATTATTATTTCTTCCCATTATTTTCTTTCTATCTATTTCGTATTCTATATCATTAGTATTTTCACTATACAAAGTTACTGCTAAAAATATGTTTTCTTCTTCTATTGTTTTCATTCTTCTTTTAATTATTATATTGTCTCTTACCTTTTCAAACTCTATCGACATACTATTAAATGCAGGATGAGCATAATCTTGATGTGCTGTTGAAAGTACTGGTTCTAATATACTATTTACTTCTAATGTTTCTTTCTCTTCTCCAAAATTTTTAAACGACAGATTTCTAATTTCAACATTATCTTCTGGAGATACAGTTATTTTTAATTTGCTAGATATATTTCCATCTAATCTTTCAAAAATGTTTTCAGCTTCATTAAAAGTAACAGTGTAATTTGTAGGTAATTTACTTATATTGTTTAAAATTGTTGAGTATGTTTTACCACTAGTTTTTATATAAAAATTTATGCCTTCTCTTTCTTCGTTCGTTTTCTTATACCTATTTATATAAATGTCTTTATACCTACTATATCCCTCGCCCTTATCATTCATAAAGATTACGTAATCGTTATTAGATATAAAGTTTGTATTTTCATATATTGGAGATAATTTATTTATTACACGTTCTGCATAATCTTCATAATCTTTATATTTTAATTTTTCTACTTTCTCTTTTTTAGATTTAGTTATTACAATATTTCTAGGCATTTTTTCTTGTAATAATATATCTATAGCTTCTATTTCTGGATTATCGTAAAATCTTTTTTGTAATATTTCGCTATTTAATAAATTATTTATTGAAAGCAATATTAATGCTTGGTGATGTGCCATATATGTTTTAACAACTGAATATTTTTCTTGTAACTGTAATCTTTCAGGGGTAAAATCTATTGATTCATATAAGCCAAAATCTCCTGTTCCACCTAATTTTTCTATTTCTTTTAAATTATCTATTACTCCTTTTACATCTTCATCTATAGCAAGTACACTTGCATAAGGTGCTACCACAATTTCATCTGCTAAACCTCTTTTTACTCCAAGCCATGGTATTCCAAATGCCTTATATTGGTAATTACCGTATAAATCTTTTAAGTTGAAGGCAGACTCTGAAATTCCCCAAGGTATTTCTAATTTATTTGCATATATTTTAGAACTCATTATTAAGAATTTGCAAGATTCGTCTATTAAACTATCTTCGTACTTTTTCATAATTATATTAGGCATTAAATATTCAAAAGCCGTACCAGACCAAGATATTAATCCTTTATAACCGTTTAAAACTGTTAAAGTTCTACTTAAATTATTCCAATGTTTAGGATTTACTTGTCTTAATGCAATAGAGATAAAACTAGTTTGTCTCGCTTCAGATGCTAAAAAGTCATAATATGAATCTGTTAATTTTCCTTCTTCTATATTATACCCTATTGAAAATAGTCGTATTTTACTATTATATAGAGCTAAATAATTAGTATTATTTATGATATTATTTATTTTATCTATTAAATCTTTATTTTGACTTTTCTCTATTAAAAAAGATTTAACTACAAATAAATACCCTACAAAATTTCCACTATCTACAGATGATACGTATCTAGGTTTTAATGGCTCTAGAGTTCTTATATCGTACCAATTATATAAATGGCCATTCCACTTTACTAATCTGCATATTGAGTTTATTACATTTTCTAATAATTCTAAAGCTTTATTTATAGAAATAAATTTTAAATCATATGCAGATATTACTGCTAATAATGATAATCCGATATTTGTAGAAGATGTTCTTAAAGCTACCTTTCCTTCTTGGTAATTATCTGGTACTAAGTAATTGTTTTCTTCTGTCATATATTTTTCAAAATAACTCCAAGTTCTTTTTGCTATATTTTTTACGTATCTTTCTTCTTCGCCTGTTATAATATCTTTATACGTTTTAACCTTTTTAGGCTTACTTACATACCACATAATATACGGTGCGAATACCCATACTAATCCTAAGAATATTCTAGGGTATGTGAAGTAAATTATCATAAATAAACCTGCTAAAACAGAAAACCACATTTTTTTATAATATGACATTAAATCGCCTTTATTCAATAACTCCGCTTCTTCCGCAGTTACCCATTCTAATAAATTATTCTTAGTTTTTAATCTATATAAAGTTTTTACAATAGCATTTATAGAAGTACATACTTTATCTGGTAAAGTTACTACTTCTAATATTCCTTTTAATATGCTTTTTTTAATACCACTTACATTATGGCTGAAATTTACTTGTCTTTCATTCGTTTCTTTTCTATAAACTATATAATTAATTAAATCTAATATTAATGGCATTAATACACTTATAAGTCCTAGCACAAATGTTAATTTATAATTTACAAATAGCAAAATTAACGCAGTTATTGGAAATACACTTCTTCGTAAATTATCAAATATTTTAAATTTTGATAATCTATCTATAGGGTTATTTACAATGCTTTTTTCTTTATTACTTACTTTACTTCCTATCCAATTAGAAATTTGCCAGTCGCCTCTTATCCAACGATGATTTCTTGAAACGTAGCTTGTGTATTTAGTTGGGTAACCGTCCATTAAAAATATATCTGAAGCTAGCCCGCATTTCAAGTATGTTGATTCTAATAAATCGTGGCTTAATACGAGGTTATCTGGTATTGCATTATTTAAAACTTCATAAAATACATCTAAATCATAAATTCCTTTTCCTGTATATATTGCTTCTTTAAAATTATCTTCGTATATATCTGAAATAGCATTAGAATACGTATCTACACCTGCTTGCTCTGCGTATATTTCTGTAAATTTAGATTTATTTACACTATTTAAATCTATACCTATTCTTGGTTGTATAATACCATACCCTTCTACTACAATACCGTCTTTTATAACAGGTTTATTTAAAATATGCATCATTGCACCTACTAATTCTAAACCTGTATTTAGTGGTAATACTGTATCTCCATCTAGTGTAATAACGTATTTTATTTTAGGTATGTTAATTTCTTCATCTAAAGTATTTAATATAAAATTATCTTCTGCTTGTCTTTTATTATTTTTTAAATTACCAATTCTATTTTGCACTAAGTAATTATTAAATTGGTGTAGCATTCCTCTTTTTCTTTCCCAACCTAAATATTTTTTCTCTGTACTAGACCAATTTCTTTTTCTGTAGATAAATTGAAATATGTTCATATCTTTTTTAGGATATTTGCTATTTAATTCTATAACTCCTTCTTTTGCTGCTTTTATTATTTCTTCATCTTGTTTTTTATGTTCTTCATTTTCTGTTGTACAATCTCCTAAAACTGCAAAATATAAATTTTCACTTTTATTTGCTAAGTAAAATACCTCTAACTTTCTTAATAAGCTTTTAACTTTTTCCTTAGAATTTGCAATAGTAGGTATTACTACAAAAGTCTTATTATCTTCATCTATTCCATCTAGTACATTTATTTTTGGTATAATTTTAGGCTTTACTCTTTTTACTAATATATAATTTAATATTTGCAAATATATTTCAGAAATTGGGATATATAGTGCTAACATTATTAAATATGCATATATTGCTTTTATATATTGAGACATTATAATTCCTAAAATTAATGAAATTGATATTGTTACTGTAAAAAAAGTTATAACGTATAAAGCCTTTTTTTCTTTACAAGTTTTCTCTTTAGATTTAATATTTAATTCTTTTAATAAATCTTTTTTACCATCGTCTATTAAGTAATAACCTATATGTTTTTTCTTTTCATTTTTTAAATCTTTTCTACTTGCTAATGCTAAAACTTTATTTGCAATAAAAATCTCAGATAAATTGCTCTTCTTTGCAAGTTCTTCAATAACTCCCCTATAATATACTTTAGTCTCATAAGTCATTTTATCATATATTTTTAGCGGATCTTTTTTTAAAATATCTTCAACAGTATTCATAGTATCAAAAATTTCTTGGAAATTAATTCTAGAAATATTTTTAATACTAGTAATAGCATTTCCTATAGAAACTTTAGAAACAGCAATAATAAAATGCTCTTTTCGTATAATTTGGTCAACACTTATCCCCTTTTTCTCCACTATTTCCTCTAAAGCTTTTAAATATGGATACCCTCTTTTTCCATATTTTTTTAAACTATATGCCATATATTCCACAAAAGAATATTCTTGTTGTAATCCTTGCTTATGTTGAAATTTATTATTCTCATTATTTGTATTGCTCTCATAAGTAGTATCGTTCTCTATTGTACTCATTAAAATGCTATGTGCTTTCATTTTTTGTTTTTGGGCTACATCTATTTTTTCACATATGTCTTTTATGTTTTGAATTATAGAGATTTTTAGAAAGTTTGGTAAATTCCATAACTCTTCCATAGTTATGTTTTTGTTTTTTTGATATACTTCTAAAGATTTTTCTATAACTTCTTTATCTATCTGATTATTAGTATATTTTACAATTTCGTTTGCTAATATATATATTCTTGCAATCCCTTTATAATTTCCATTTACTAAGCCCGGTAAATTAATATATTTTTTTAAAGTAAGTTCGTTACATATTGAGCGTACAGTTTCTTCTATAATATAATAATTATCTAAAAGCCATTCTCCTGCAGGATGAATAGCTATGTTTTGTTTTATATTTTCGTTTAGTAATTCATATACTTTTGTTATATATTGAAAGTCGTTCTTTAATTGGGTAATTGGATACGTTTGTTTTTGTGATTTTTTACATACGATTTGCTCTATAGATAATTGTTCTATATATTTTTCTAATTGTTCTTTGTTTAAGTATATTTCATTGCCTTTTAATACTCTATTTTTTTCCAAAAATATCTACACTCCTTTTTATGATATTTTTTCCAAAAATAGAGATTTTATACATGGAAGTGATTCAGTTTTTATATTAACGCATTATTTTTTAAAATCCTGTCGCTCAGAGCACCTATAGGCGCTCTATGCGACTTTCACACGTTTTACTATTTCGTCAATGTCCATGGGCTTTCATCGCTTCCGTTTCCTGCTGTAGATGTGTTTATTTTGACTCCAGACTCTAGAATTACAATAGGGGCAAGGGCGTGACTGCGGCTAGCCCCATACTCGCTGCCGTCGGAATTCACGTAGTACAAGTTGCTGTTGCTGAGAGTGCCAAAGCTATACACAAAGCGCACGTAGAAGTTCGAATTGCTCGAATCAGCAAACACATTGCGAGACGCCATCCAACTATAAGTTCCAGCCAATTTTTTACCGTCTGCTGTATCACTAAATGATTGTACTGCAGCTAAGTCGCTTTCGTGATGGGTTTGTTCCAAATAGGCTCTTGTTCCACTTGGTATGCTTCCTCCTGAATAGAATTTTACATAGCTTGTACTTATTGTTGCATAGCTACTTGGATTACTTGGGTCACTTCCTAAATGTCTTGTACTATATCCATATGTTCCTTCTCCATATGGTATTGATTCATCGTTTAATATTTGTATTGCATTTGCATATCGTGTTTTTGCTGTTGATGCTGTATTTGAACCTAATGTGAAATCTGGTCCGTTATAACATACTATTTCCATATGTCCATTATTATCTAAATCTAATATTCTCCATTTATCATATGTCTCTCCCTCATCAATAACATCATTACCATTACTATCTACTTGTACACTGTAATTTACAAAGTCGCCTACTACGGCTACTTCTTCTGGGTCTACTCCTTCATTATCAGTATTTCCTGTTAAATACTCATCTATTTCATTCATTAATGTTTGTATTTGATCTGATTCTTTTTTTGAAGCATTTTCATACGCTTCTGCTGCCTGTCTTGTTCTATTAAATAATCCGTCTCCCGTTACTGAGCCTATTGCTACTGCAGCTAATATTAGCATTATCACTACTGTGATAACTAAAGCTACTAAAGTTATTCCTTTTTCCTTTTTATACATATTTTTTTCTTTTAACATTAATTTTTCCTCCCTTTATCTTTACTTTTATTATACCTCTTATTTTCTTTTTTGAGAACAAGCTATTATGCGAGTTTTTATTTTGCTTATTTTTTCTCAAAACCCTTGATACTATTAAGTTTAAGAGCTATGTTTTATAGAATTTTTTATTTTACTATGTATTATTTATTATTTTAAGTATAGCCAAACAAAGATAGACCTATACTATTTTTAATTAAATATATAACACAAGAATTATTTCCAATATTCTTGCTTATATCTAATCTTAATATAGTTCTATCTCTAATTTTACTACTATTTAATTTTCCTTTTTTATTTTCTAAATGACAACATACAATATATATATATATATATATACAGCCATGCGGGTTTCAGCGATTTTTTCTAATTTTTTTATTTTATTTTTTTCTTTTAATTTTAAAGTTTCTACCATTTTTTTATTTTCTCCTTCTTCGTTATTTTCCTTTATCTTACCATATATTTTTATTTTGTGCAAGACTAAATTTTACCAAATTTTATTTTTCCATTTTTTATTTTATAACAGCCTTTTTATTATTAAAAGCTATTCCATACTTTAATACATTTGTTATTCCTCTTTCTTTCATATCTAAGTAATATTCGTTTTTCTCTATTTGTTCTAATGCTTTTTCTGCCATTTCTTCCATTTTTTCTTCTTCTTTTACTGTCTTAAATTCTAATATTATACCAATATTTCCGTCTTTCTTCTCTATTTTCATATCATATCTTCCATATCCACTTTCTCTATTAGATTCTACAATATAATTTTCTCCCATATCTACTAATAATCCTAATACAAATCCGTGATAGAAATTTTCTACATTTTC
>CALXUC010000015.1 GCA_944391575.1 uncultured Clostridia bacterium
TAATGTCCAATTTAGCGGAAATATTTTTCCGTTAATGTTTAGAATTTTTTGGGACATTTTCAAAAATTATTGACATAAATGTAAGAAAATTTTTAAAAATTTTTGTAACTGTTACAATTCACAGATAAAAAAATATTAATGTTCCTTATATATTAATATTTTTATCAAAAAAATAAGCTTAGGTGTAACAATCCGGGTCTTTGATTGCAAAATATTAATATATAAGTACTTTATATGTTTTACAATAAAAGCTATGAATAGTAATTAACTACCATAACTATCATATCATTAGACATTTCAACAATATTATGTTATAATAGTGATATAAACTTTATATGGAGGCAAATATGAAGCTTTTTCTCCCCATTTTTGTTAGCGTTTTTCTTTTGCTTGGGAACATTTCTATTTCTCATGCAGAAATAGAGGAAGAAGAAACTTATGGTCGGTATAACGCTCTCATTATTGATTACGATAGGGTAACTGATGCGGAGACGTTGTATGATGAAATCTACGAAAAGCTCAAGGAAGTCGAGTTTTTCACCAAGAAGGGTGAGAGCCAACTAATAATAATTTCGTATGATACGTATAATCCCAAGATATGGTCACAAGTACGTGCCATTGTTCAAAAGGGAAATCTTGTTGAAATGAAGAAGTTTTTGTATTTGAAGGATAATCACCAAGGCATTCGTGATGCCTACGTGTTTTGGTTGAAGTAACCTCTAAGACTCTTCCTTTTCATGAAATTTTATGGAAAGGAAGAGTTTTTGTTTAAATTTTTTGTTTAAATTAATTTGACTTTTCTTTTAATAATATATATAATAAATGAGAATTAAGAATGGAGGGGTAATATGGATTTTAAAAATTTAGAAAAAGAAGATATAGAGGTATATAATGCAATTCAGAATGAAAAGAAAAGGCAACAAGAAAAATTAGAGTTAATTGCATCAGAAAACTTTGTATCTTATGCTGTTATGGAAGCTATGGGGAGCTATATGACTAATAAATATGCAGAAGGGTATCCAGGAAATAGATATTATGCAGGTTGCCAAAATGTAGATGTTGTAGAAAATTTAGCAAGAGAAAGATTAAAAAAATTATTTGGGGCAGAGTATGTAAATGTTCAACCACATTCTGGTGCACAAGCTAATATGGCAGTTTATAATGCTGTTTTAGATTATGGCGATACAGTAATGGGATTAAATTTATCACATGGTGGTCATTTAACACATGGAAGCAAAGTTAATTCTTCTGGAAAATTATATAATTTTATATCTTATGGTGTAGATAAAGATACTGGAATAATAGATTATGAAGAAGTCGAGAGATTAGCTTTAGAACATAAACCTAAATTAATCGTTACAGGTGCAAGTGCTTATCCAAGAGAAATTGATTTTAAACGTTTTAAAGAAATTGCCGATAAGGTAGGAGCAATGCTTATGGTCGATATGGCACATATTGCAGGATTAGTTGCAGCAGGATTACATCAAAATCCTGTAGAATATGCAGATTTTGTTACTAGTACAACACATAAAACTTTAAGAGGACCTAGAGGTGGTATTATTTTATGCAAGGAGAAATATGGTAAAGTAATAGATAAATCTGTTTTCCCAGGAATACAAGGTGGTCCATTAATGCACGTTATCGCAGCAAAGGCTGTTTGCTTTAAAGAAGCATTAACAGACGAATTTAAAGAATATCAAAAACAAATTATAAAAAATGCAAAAGCAATGGCTGATGAATTAAATAAATTAGGATTTAATATGGTTTCAGGAGGAACTGATAATCATTTAATTTTAATAGATTTAAGAAATAAAGGAATTACAGGTAAAGAATTAGAAGTAAGACTAGATGAAGTAGGTATAACAGCAAATAAAAATGCCGTTCCATTCGATACAGAGAAGCCTTCAATAACTAGTGGAATAAGAATAGGAACTCCTGCAATTACAACAAGAGGATTAAAAGAAGAAGATTGTAGAGAAATTGCTAATTTAATTTCATTAATTGTTGATGATTTTGAAGGTAATAGAAATAAAGTGATAGAAAAAGTAAAAGAGATTTGTAATAAATATCCATTATATGAATAATACGAAATTTAAAAATTTATATTGTATATAAATTTTATATACAATATAATTTGTATAAAATGATAAATATTAAATATTAAAAGAGAGTTGTTATATAAAATGATAAAAAAATATTTAAATATAAAGAGTTTATATTTATTAATAATTTTTTTATTTGCTATTCCGAGTGTAATTCATATAATTAATTCTGGATTTATATTAGAAAGTGAAAGCTATTTTCATTTTTTTATAAATAATTCAGAATTAAAAGATAATTCTATTTTAAATGCTATTATTTACGCAGGATTTTTTATAAGTTTATTTTTAATATATTTTATATTTCTAAAAAAACGTAATAAAATATTTAAAAATATAAAAGAAATAGTTGTTTTAATAGTAATAGCTGCAGTATTATTTGGAATTATCTTGCCGATAACTAGTTCAGATGTATTCTCGTATGCAACTACAGGAGAAATACAAAGTAGATATGGTGCAAACCCTTATTACGATAAAATAATAGATATAAAAAATACAAATGATACTTCAAATAACGAAATATTGAATGCTATAACTATATGGGATAATCAATTAGTTATATACGGGCCATTATGGAGCTTAATATGTAGTATTGTAACATTTTTATCATTTTCAAAAGTTTCAGTTGCATTAATATTATTTAAAGTATTTGCAATATTGGTTCATATAGCAAATGTAATATTAATTTACAAAATTACAAAAAAGAAATTTTGGGCAATATTTTATGGATTAAACCCATATATTTTATTTGAAACTATTTCAAATGTCCATAATGATATATATTTAGTATTTTTTACATTATTAGCATTGTACTTCTTTATAAATAAAAAACGTTTAGTTGTAGCATTATTCTTCTTAGCGTGTGCTACTTGCATAAAATATTTGACGGTATTATTAGTGCCAATTTTATTAATTTATTATTATAGAAAAGAAACAATAGGTAAAAGAGTTATTAAGTGTATAAAAAGTGGATTACTCTTCGCATTTTTTGTAATTTTAATGTATTTAATATATTTAAGAAATATAGAAATGATTTTTTACGTATTTATACAACAAACAAAATATAGAGAATCAATATTAACATTATTATATGTGTTTTTCAATAAGATAGATTGTAAAGAATATTTCTCTATCGCAACAAGAACGATATCTTTATTATGTATTGTAGCCTATGTAATATATATTTTTAAATTATTATTTACAAAAGAAATAAAATTTAGAAAAATTATGAGCGACTGGAATGTAATTGTACTATTATTTATTGTAGCGTACATATCTAATTTATGTGTATGGTATTTTGTTTGGTTATTTGCAGCTGTTGCATGGCAAAATTCAAGAAATGCTAGAATAGCTATGTATTTACCTTTAATATATGAAATGCTTATATCATACTATTTTTACTTAAGTGTAGAAAATGCATCTAAAACGTATTGCTTTTCTTTTATAAGTATATTAATTTTATTAATTATACTTTTTGCAAAGGGTGAATTTAAAATAGAGAGTAAAAAAATTAAAAAAATATAAATTTTATGCATAAAAATAAAAATTATGAATATAATAATAATAGTTAATTTAGAATTATAATAAGTAGTTCTAAATTAATTATTATATTTTTTACAAAAAATGACAAAAAAACTTCAATTTTCCTTGACATTGTTGAAAAAATGTAATATAATAATTATGTTAGTTGATTTTACTTGACAAAATGTGACATCGCGGAGTAGAGCAGTTGGCAGCTCGTTGGGCTCATAACCCAAAGGTCGATAGTTCGAGTCTATCCTCCGCAACCAAGTAAAATAAAGGGATTTAGCGATTTGCTAAATCCTATTTTTAATATAAATTATAACTATTTCCTATTTATTCTATAAAAATTAAGAATGTAATAACAACAAAAACTAATTTTTTGCCATATTAGGTAATAATCAAGATAAAGATATATTAGCAGATAGGTTGCCAGAAATAGGCGTAAGAAGCGTATTAACTATCAAAAAATATAAGTATTTTTAGGCAAAAAATATTAGGTACACTGTATAAAGTGTGCCTAATAATTTTAATATTAAAAAGTTATAGTTCAATAAAAATTTTATAAAAACTTGCTATATAGCTATTAATACTATTTTAAAAAATTTGTTTATCAATTTCAAATTCTTGTGTTCCCATATATCCAGGTGCAATTTCATATTTTTCAAATACTATAACAACATTTCCATTTTCATTAATATAAAAATTTTGATATTCATTTTCAATTCCATCAAACCCATTTTCTTCTTTCGTAAAATACGCATTATCTGGATTTTTACTTCTTTCAGTTATTTCTTTATATATTGTTTCATCAATTATTTCTTTATAATCATTACCAAGTACATCTCGTAAATTTAAATTTTTTCCAGTTTTAATATCTATATTATAAAAATACCTTTCTGTATATGCACTTGCTAAAGTTTCTGATTTTAAAATTACAAATGACACTACATCATCACTTGAATAACCTACTTTGTAATCTATTTGTATATTTATTGGTTGATAACTTTCTTCTGTGCCACCAGTTTCAATAACAGCTTTTTTATATTCTGCAGCCCTTCCTTCAGCTTCTTCTAATATTTCATTTATTTTTAACATTATCTCATAATTTATTCGTTTTTCTAAATCTGTGTTTCCAGTATTTTCTAAAGCTGGAATTTTTGCATTAATTAACTTAGTGGCATCTTCTTCTTTAATTTCTTTTACTGTAAAAATTTTCGCAATATCTCCTATAATTGGTATTTCTGCTATATCAGAAGCTAAACTAGAATTAGTATTAATTAGGAGTACAAAAGCAATAAAAGTACAAGTTACTGTTGACATTGCATAATTAAAATATCTAAATATATGATGTTTTGGTTTTTCTTTATTTGCTATTGCTTTGTTTACAACGTAATTTAAATGTTCGGGTATTTTTATAGAGCTATAAACTTCTTTAGCTTTTTTTAAATTTTTCATATTTATATTTCCTTTCTATATGTTTCCATATCGATATATTCTACATATCTTTAATTTAAAATCTATATAATTTCTATATATCTTCAATTGAATTTTTTAAAATCTCTAAAGCTTTATACAGTCTTGATTTAACTGTACTAATATTTGTTTTTGTAATTTTTGCAATTTCTTCTATTTTCATATCTTCAAAATATCTTAGTATTATAACTGTTCTCAATTTTTTATTTAAATTTTGTATATATTTATACATATCAATTCCGTTAATACTTATATCATCATTCCATTCAATCTTATTTTCTATTTCTTGAGATTCATAAGTTATAATTCTTTTATTTTTCTTAATATATTGCAAGCATTCATTAATCAAAATTCTGTAAAACCATGTTTTTACATACTCTTCTTTTTTTAATTTATTAATATGATTTAAAGATTTAACTATTGCTTCTTGAACTATGTCCAAAGCCGCGTCTTCGTTTTTTGAATAGCTGAATGCAATTCTATAAAATTTATCTTCATTTTCTTTAATATAATTTATTAATGTTTCTTTAACATTTTGCACTTTTAAGCTCCTTTTAATTATTAATATAATTGTTTATTATTTCCTTTGCTTTTTCTTCGTTATTTGAGATACATAAGATTATATAATTATCTTTAGTTATTAAATTACAGTTTTCTAATTTAAACACTTCTTTTGGCAAATAACTTTGAAAATTTATTTTTAATTCTTCTATTTTTGTTTCTATTATTTTTTTAAATTCATTTATTTTATTCTTATCAGATACTTCTATTATTAATATTTCTTCAACAGTAGCGCCAGTTCCTACATAAGAAATAATATTTTTAAAATCTTCTTTATTAAAATTATATTTTTTAATTATACTATCTTCATCTATTATGCTTAAATCATCTTCAAATATTTCTGCAGTAATTAAATCTTCTGCTAATTTTTGCATATCTATACTTATATCTTTATTAGAATCTTTAGTATTCATAATAATTATTTCTATACCTACAAAAGCAATTAAAATTATTAATATTATTATTATTATTATTATTTTCTTCATATTTACGATTAATCCTTTCTATTATGTTTTATATTTTAAAATTATAATTATTTTTAAATTCGACATTAAATCAAATCATTAATAAGACTTTAGCAAGGCTAGAATAGGGTAAATTTATTTTTTTATATACAAATAAGTAGTTAAATTTTTATTAATAAATTTAATTATTTTTTAAGCATTCTAGCCATTTCAAACAATATTCTTTATTCAGATGTATTCCATCAGGACTTGCATCTTCAGGTAAGTTACCATTTATATCAGATAGAACTGGAACTAAATTAATATATTCAATTCCTTTTTTATCAGCCATTTCTTTAATTAAAGCATTATATTCATTTATTTTTTTGTTATTATAAATATTATCACTATCAGATCTTGTTTTTGTAACAGGGATAATAGATTGAATTATAATTTCACAATTAGGCTTAATTTTTTTAATAGAATCTATTAGTTCTTCGTATTTTTCAATAAAAATACTACTATATACCCATCCAAGTTCATTTATTCCTAACATAATATATATTGTATCAACATTTTTAGTTTTTAAATCTTCTAATATAGTTATTTTCTCACCTTTTTTATTTGTTATAAATTTTTTAGTGATAGCCGTATCAACCATTAAACCTACATTTGTATAATCAACAACATCTTTTAAACCTGCATACATTAAAAAAGCTTGTGTTCTAGAATCCCCAATAAATGCTACATTACTTCCAAAACTTCTAGTTTCTTTATTATCTATATTAATAACATTCTCACTAAAGTTATTATCAATGTTTGTAATGTTTTCTTCTATTTTATTATTTCCATTTATAACAGTACTAGGCGGTGCTATATTGTTGTTTATTATATCATTATTGTTTTTATTTTGATCTGAAGCAAATGCTTGTGTTAATCCCAATAATATTAGTAATAATATTATTATAAAAATAAATATTTTAATTTTTTTCTTTTTCTTAGTATTTACATATATCATTTTATATTTCATTCCTTGCATAATATATTTGGGTTTTTAAAGACTGCCCATAAACTTTTATAGTAATTTTATTTATTCATTTTATTCATGATGTATTAGTTGATGTATTAGTATGTTAATGTTGGTGCGTTATAATTTTAACATTTATTTTTATTTACATTTATTAGATTATTTAGAATTGAAAAAAGTTTAAATTTTTATGAAAAAAAATAAAAAATTTTTCGCTTTGAATAGGTTAGTTTGAATAGGGATTATTTTGGATTAGTACAGAAGTAAAAATAAAGAAATTATATTAAGCTAAAAAGCTTAAAGAACATACAGAAGTAAAAATAAAGAAGTAGAGCGTATTTCTACTTCTATTTGATATTATATTTCATTAAAGATAAATAATTTATATGTTTCTATTTTTAAAGCACTAGCAATTTTTTGGATATTGGCTAATGAAATGCTTCTTAATCCTCTTTCAAGTGCACTAATATATGTTCTATGTAACCCTGATAAATCTGCTAGTTCTTCTTGTGATATTCCTAAATTTTTGCGGTATTTTCTTACGTTCTTTCCAAATTGTTTGCAGATTTCCATAATCTATCACCCCGTGAATTATTGTATACAATTTATTAATAAAATTCCACAGACAATAAGTAACATTCGATAAAAATTTTATTTTTGTGGACTGTTTTCTTATTTTTGCCCTTTATATAAATTGATTAATTTTTATTTACGTTTATTTTGTCGGTTTTGAACGTGTATTCACATAATTAATAGTAGAGATGAATTTTCACGAAAAATATAATTGGAATAAAGTTTTCCAGCTGATATCCAAAAAACATTGAAAAATAAGCTTTCTTAAAAGTTGAGGCCCGCTTGGAAAAAATAATAATGCTTGATAAATCTAGATCTTGATGTTATAATAATTTCGTGAGGCTTAAATATCGTTGGTTTAACTTTGACAGTAGATGTATTTAAATTATTAATTCTATTTCTGTTTCTAATTATGGTTGTGTTTAACTTTGACAGTAGATGTATTTAAATGCAATATCCAGTATGTTAAGGAGATTAAAAAAAGAAGTTTAACTTTGACAGTAGATGTATTTAAATGCATTACTATTATCCCATTCTCCTGTTTCTAAATTAGTTTAACTTTGACAGTAGATGTATTTAAATAAAGCTAAATATCTTAATCCGTCTTTAGTCATACCTGGTTTAACTTTGACAGTAGATGTATTTAAATATGTCGAAAATGGCATAAAGAAGCAAATTCAAAGAAGTTTAACTTTGACAGTAGATGTATTTAAATACACTAAAGGTAAGTCCTAATTCACCCGGCAAACTAGTTTAACTTTGACAGTAGATGTATTTAAATATAACATCTTCGATTTTACAGTCTAAAGTTTTACAAAGTTTAACTTTGACAGTAGATGTATTTAAATACAAATTTCAGATTTTAATGAAATAACAAAACAATGTGTTTAACTTTGACAGTAGATGTATTTAAATGATTACATGGATTGTAATTGCAATAATAGCATTGAGTTTAACTTTGACAGTAGATGTATTTAAATATATTATAAAGGTAGTACCAGAACCTATACAGATAGTTTAACTTTGACAGTAGATGTATTTAAATTCCATATTTTTATACATTTCGTTCCAAGTTTCTTGGTTTAACTTTGACAGTAGATGTATTTAAATACCGTAGAACCGAAATCAACACCAGTAATATTAAGTTTAACTTTGACAGTAGATGTATTTAAATAGGGTTTTAATGGTGTTTGACCTTTTTTGACCTTAGTTTAACTTTGACAGTAGATGTATTTAAATAAAAACTCAAAAGTAGTACCTTTAGAAGCATAAAAAATGTTTAACTTTGACAGTAGATGTATTTAAATTTTAAAAAACGCCTCCCATTCTTTTCTTAAAAGAGTTTAACTTTGACAGTAGATGTATTTAAATTACTCATCTAGTTGTTCTATAATATCAGCAGTTTCTGTTTAACTTTGACAGTAGATGTATTTAAATATAATTTTTTATATATTTTTTTTACTTTCTCGCCTGTTTAACTTTGACAGTAGATGTATTTAAATTTCACTTATTGGCATTTCATTACAAATTTTTACTATGTTTAACTTTGACAGTAGATGTATTTAAATTTGTTTATCCTCCTCATTCTCTATAATCTAAACTTGTTTAACTTTGACAGTAGATGTATTTAAATAAATAGGAAAAATAGACGAACTATACTTCGGTACTGTTTAACTTTGACAGTAGATGTATTTAAATCCACTAACAGCATTATCTTCCCAAAACTCAAAAGGTTTAACTTTGACAGTAGATGTATTTAAATGATTATGAAGTAATAAAGAAAAAACTTAAAGAAGCTGTTTAACTTTGACAGTAGATGTATTTAAATAGCACACCGCTTAACATTTCTGCTGTAATTACTTCAGTTTAACTTTGACAGTAGATGTATTTAAATTGTTGCCGTTTGGAATGAGAAGTTCCTTTTTATAGAGTTTAACTTTGACAGTAGATGTATTTAAATTATTTTTTAGCTACGAAGAAATAGCGTAGAAGCATGTTTAACTTTGACAGTAGATGTATTTAAATTCTTCGATTTTTACTTTTAACAAATCATCACTCAGTTTAACTTTGACAGTAGATGTATTTAAATTATATTCACAGTGGTTTGATATTTCTAAAGCTAATGTTTAACTTTGACAGTAGATGTATTTAAATACACATAACATACCACACCCAATATCTACTCCTACAGTTTAACTTTGACAGTAGATGTATTTAAATTCTGCACCAATTTTATAAGTTTTTAAATAGTTTTGGTTTAACTTTGACAGTAGATGTATTTAAATGCTTTTGCGATTTGATATAAACAGTCAAATGCTCTGTTTAACTTTGACAGTAGATGTATTTAAATATTGGTATCAATACGTTGTTTGTTTCTTCTGTAACATGTTTAACTTTGACAGTAGATGTATTTAAATAAAAATCCATTTGCAACAAAGGGCGCAATAGTAAAACCGTTTAACTTTGACAGTAGATGTATTTAAATTTAAAAGATAGATGAACCTCAACCACTTCACTACTTGTTTAACTTTGACAGTAGATGTATTTAAATTCTAACATATTTTTCACCCCCTTGAATAGTTTTAGTTTAACTTTGACAGTAGATGTATTTAAATTTTGGAGACTTATCCTTTGAGCTTCTGTATGAGTAACGTTTAACTTTGACAGTAGATGTATTTAAATTCTCTTTTTGTTTGCCTATATTCTATTACTTCTATAGTTTAACTTTGACAGTAGATGTATTTAAATGATGTTTACACAAGGATTTTACGCTTGTGCAAGCATGTTTAACTTTGACAGTAGATGTATTTAAATAATAAATGTACAAAAGCATCAGAACTTTGTCCAACAGTTTAACTTTGACAGTAGATGTATTTAAATGACATAATAAAAAGACTAATCTAGTTGACAAAGGCGTTTAACTTTGACAGTAGATGTATTTAAATACTATCGTAATCGGCAAATCTACTATCCCACTCAGTTTAACTTTGACAGTAGATGTATTTAAATGTTGGAAAAGAAGGAAGTTGAAACCAACCAAAAAGTTTAACTTTGACAGTAGATGTATTTAAATAAATACTTTATTACCGCACTTAATAGTGCAATTTTCGTTTAACTTTGACAGTAGATGTATTTAAATAATTTAAGAAAAATAAACTTCAAGAAAAAAAAGCGAGTTTAACTTTGACAGTAGATAATTCTAATTATTTTAATATAAAAAATTTTATAAATATATTGACACATAATCAAATAAATATTATAATATATGTAATTTAACTACAATATATAATATTAGATATATTTAAACAATAAATATTATAATATTTGTGTTTAATTTAACAGTTTAACTTTAACATAAGATGTATTTAGCATATTTATAAAGCCAAATAGGAAGGAGGAAAAAATGATATTAATAGGAAAATTAAAAAAAGAAAAATTAGGAATTTATAAAAATAAAATAATAACGGATGAAGTCGTATTAACTAATGAAAGACTCAATAATCACATATTAAATAAGCATCGAAAAGATTATGAAGTTTTAAAACCGTATTTAAAAGATATTATAGAAGAGCCCGATATTATATTAAATGATAACAAAAATGAAAATACGATAATATTATTAAAAAAACTCGAGGCTTTGGGAAAAGAGGGAAGAGTAGTAATAAAGCTTGCTGTGTTAGAAGATAAAAAACATCCTAAAAATTCAATTATAACTTTAATGAAGTTGAATAACAGAACTTGGAAACAGACAATAAAAAACAGAGGAGAGATAATTTTTTTGAGAAATAACTAGACAAAATAGAATAAAAGTGATATAATTGGAGTACAATATAAATAGTTATTTGAAGTGGACAATAGTGCCATCCACGCACCTTTATAGGTCATAAGAGATGTAGGAAGTGGTACGCCTACCAAATAACTAGCACAAAAAAAGATTGTACTTCAACAGAAGTGCAATCTTTTTTTCGGATTATTCTAAGCAAAAACAAACATATTTAAATATTATAGTTAAACACACAATTATTATGATAAAAAATGAGGTGAAGATATATATGAAAGAAGAATATAAAATTATATTAAATATGGAAGATGAAACATTTAATATTATAAGAAAAGCATTAATAGAGGACGGTTATGAAATAATAACCAAAGAAGAAAAAGTAACATTTATAAAAAAGTCTAAAAACAACTTAACAGATAAACAAATAAAAAGAATTGTAGGAATGTTTATAATGCGAAATGTAGAAGGAATATTATTTATAGACATTACATCAGCAGTACAATATTTAATTAAAATTCCAGAAGATGAAATAAAAAACGATGGAAAATTTAGCTGGATGATTAGACAAGCTTTCACAAAAGCAATAGTAGAGAAAAATAATTTAGAAATGGAGCAATTTAATAATAAAGAGAATATAAGTGAGGAATAGTTTTAAAATTATTTATGTATTAAATATATTTTAAAATAAAATTAGAAAGGGTTATAAAATGGAAATGAATTTAAAAAAAGAAATAGAAAATTATGTTCCTTATAACGAACAAGAAAGATGTGATAAGGAATTAATGATAGAATATATTAACACTTTTAATGATGTACTAACAAGAGAAAATAAAATGTGCCATTTTACAGCATCAAATTGGATCGTAAATAAAGAAAAAACTAAAATATTAATGGTATACCATAATATATATAAATCTTGGGCATGGACTGGTGGACATGCAGACGGGGAGAGTAATTTACTAAATGTAGCCATAAAAGAAGCGGAAGAAGAAACGGGATTAAAAAATTTAAAAGTTCTAAGTGAAGGGATATTTTCGCTTCAAATACTTACTGTAGATAGCCATATAAAAAGAGGAAAATTCATATCTTCACATTTACATTTAGACTGCTGTTTTTTATTAGAAGCAGACGAAAACGAAATGTTAAAAATAAAAGAAGATGAAAATAGCGGAGTAAAATGGATAGATATTGATAAGGCTGTTGAAATGTCTAATGAAGAAAATATGAAACCAATATATAAAAAGCTAAATGAAAAATTAAAAAATGTTAAAGTTCAGTAAAAATTATATAAAAAATTTATATAGCTATTTTTAGTCAAAATATGCCTAGTACGCTACAATCTGGGTTTTGACTTGTAAATAGCTATATATTAAGTTTTTCAAAACGTTATATGTTCTTTATTGAATTGTAAAAAAATAAAAAAATTCAAAAAAACTATTTACAAACATATGTTTATATGATATAATACCTGCAAGTTCATATAAGTAGAAAGGTGGTGAGAAAATGGTATTTTACAATTTAAAAGTTATTGTACAATTAAAAGAAGACATAAATTATGAAAATACATATGAAATTATTTCAAATTATATTGCTAATGCTATGTTAAATGAAGAAGAATTAAAGAAAATGCATCATGAAAATTGCTACAAGTTGTATACATTTTGTAGTTTGTATCCTTTTGAAAAAGAAGGTGTATATAAAAAGAATAGCATGTATGCATTTGATATACATTATATTAATATGGATTTTGGATTAAAATTAAAACAATTATTAAAACTCGTTAAATCTAAATATTTTAATTTAATTTCAACAAGCATTCAAGCAAATGAATATAGGAAAATAAACAAATTAATTTCTTTAACTCCAGCCATTTGTACAACAAATAAAAATGATTATAAAATAGATGGTGATTTAAATTTAATAAAAAACAGATTAATAGCAGGTGCTGAGAAAAAATATTTTGAAATTTATAATAATAAAATAAGCTGTGATTTTATTAAATCTATAAAACAAACTAATTTAAAACCTATAAAATTGCCATATAAAAATATACATTTTTTAGGAAATAAATTTGAAATAGAAATAAAAGAAGATGAAATTTCGCAAAAATTAGCTTTTATATTATTAGCAACAGGTATATTAGAAAAAAATAGTCAGGGATACGGTTTTTGCAAAGCAAGATAATAAATAAAAGTGGAAGGAGCGTGAAAAAGTGCAAAAAGATTTGTTAAATTCTTATGGTAAATATTTTAAAAATGATGAAGTTGTTTTAGATAGTTATTCATTAGTAGATGGCGTCTATGTTAAGATTGGACAAGACGGAAAAATTATCGATAAATTAATACTAGATAAGAAGGATAGAGAATCTTTATCTAAAAATGATATATATGAATGGTTCAAGAAAAGAGATTTTTATAGTACCGTTTTCGATATGAATAAATCTATCACAACAGACATAAAGGAAATAGATTACTATAAGACTGGTAAAAAAATGATGAGCAATAATTATTTAACATTATTTTTCAAAAGTAATAATACAGACATATTAAACGAAGAAGAAAAGGCTGAAGTTTTGCCATTAGAAATATTTAAAAAAGTAATAGAAAAATATTATACATCATTAGAAGAAATTGAAAAAACTAATATAGGAGAAATCGAGATACCTGAAATAAATATAGATAAATTTAATAAATGTAAAGACATATATTTATCTAACATAGAAAAGATATTAAAAGAACTAAAAAATGAAAACTTAAAAAAAGGTACGAGAATAAAACTGTATTTAGACGACACCATTGAAAATTATGTAAAAGCTTCATTAAAATATTTTACATTAAAAATATTTAATAAAGAAACGTTTAACAAGTATTTTAATGGAGAATTATATGGAGCTAATAATTATAATTTTAGTATGAATAGTAAAAAACCTTATAATTGGCTAAAAACAACATCATATAAAATACCAAGTAGAGTAAAATTTGAAGAAATAAATACTATAAAAAATATGTACATATGGTTATTAAAAAATGTAAATAACTTTAGAGAAGAAAGAATGCCTTTGGAATTTGACTTTAAAGGAGATTTTAGAAACAAAAAGAGCCAAGAGATGTTTTTGTTAAAAGTAGATAATGATAATGGTAATGCTTTAATAAGTAATTTTGAATACATTCCTAAATTTACTAACGATATGAAAGAAATAGTATTTAAAAATTATATAAATTCACTATATTTAAAAGACTTTGAATGCCAAATATTAGAAATAAAAGAACTAGAAAAATTTATTAATAATAATTGGTTTTCAGGTGTAATGAGAAGCGACTCAGTAAATTCATTAAAAATAGACGCTTGTTATAAAATTTTTGTTGAGAATTATAGTAAATATTTTATAGAATTTTTTGACAAAATAAATGACGAACCTATTAAAAGAAATTTGGATAAAATGGGGCTAGATATAACTGAAAGGATTTTATATTATGAATTGAAAAAAGATACTTCAAAAGGTAAAAATGAGAAGGAAGATAATATAGAGGATGATGAAACAAAAAAAGGAGTATTAAGAACTAGAAAATTCTATAGTACTACAAAGAGCTTAATTATATATTTAAGTTTAAAAGAATATTTTTTGGGAAATGGAGGAGAAGATTTGGAAAATAAAATAGATATTTTAAAAAAATCAGCTAGAGAAATAATAAATACAGATAGACATATAAATAATGATGAAGAATTTTGTTTCTTATTAGGACAAATATCATATTATTTGCTTAACCATAGCAAAGCAAGTAAATTAAATCAAGATGTATTTGAACCTATTATAAATGCGAGCAAATTAGATGTTGTAAAAAAAGAATTGAATGTATTGTATAAAAAATACAAACATGAAATCGGATTAAATAATAAAAGATTTAATAGAGCCTTAAGTGAAATTATGGCTTACGAAACAGATAAAAGATTAAAAGAAAATGAAATTATTTTATTAATAGGATTTTTAGCAGATAATTTATTTTATGAGAAAAAAGGAGAGAGTGAAGATTATGAAAATGAATAATAGAGTTTATGGTGTAGTAGGGATAAAAAGTATTATGAGTAACTGGAATGCAGATTTTTCAGGTAGATGTAAAACAACAACAACAGGAGAAATATTTGGAAGTGATAAAGCGTTTAAATATCCAATAAAGAAAATGTGGCAAATGGATAAAGATAATAAAGTCTTATATGTAAAATCATATAAGAAAAATAAAGATGAAATACAACCAAGAGATTTAGAAGAGAGATACGAAGAGATATTTGGTACTAAAATAGACAAAAACACTAAAAAAGAAGAAATTCTAAAAAATTTATTTTCTGCAATAGATGTAAAAAACTTTGGAGCTACTTTTGCTTCAACGGCATTTAATATAGGTATAACTGGTGCTGTTCAAGTGGGACAAGGATTAAATAAATATGATGACGCAAATATAGAGGTTCAAGATATATTATCTCCATTTAGAGATTCATCTGAAAAAGGAGAAGGAGCAAAAAACAGTACTTTAGGTACAAAAATAGTAGCAGATGAAGTACATTATATGTATCCGTTTTCAGTAAATCCTCAAAATTATGATATATATGAAGAATTTTATGAAGAAGGATACACAAAAGAAGATTATGAAAAATTCAAAAAAGCTTGTTTAGTAGCAGCAACATCTTACAATACAAACAGCAAAATTGGATGTGAAAACGAATTTGCTATATTTGTAGAATGCAAAGAAAATAGTAAATTATATTTAGCTAACTTAGACCAATATATAACATTTGAAAAGGGAGAAGAATTAGATAAAATAGACATTACCAAACTAGTAGAAATATTAAGTAATAAAATGGAAGAAATAGACAATATAGAAATATATTATAACAAATACACTACAGAATTAATAGGATGTAATGAAAATTGTACAGTAAAATCCTTATATTAATAATAAAAATATGCAGAAAGGGGATAAATTGTGGATAAAGAAGTAGTAAAATTTAGATTAAGTGGAACAACTGCATGTATAAGAAAACCCGAAAGCAATTCGATATATTTTACATATAATAATCCTCATAAAATGACTATACTAGGAATACTTGGAGCTATTATAGGAGAAAATGGATATAATTATAATTCATTTAATCAAATAGATGAATTACCAGACTGCTATATAAACTTAAAACATTTAAAAATAGCTGTAGAGCCATTAGGAAAATATGGTAATTTTAGCAAAAAGAAACAAACTTTTAATAATAGTGTTGGATATGCTTCTGAAGAAACTGGTAGAAATTTAGTTGTCACAGAACAATGGTTAGAAAATCCAAAATGGAATATATACATATTATCTGATAATTCAGAAAAATATGAAAAGATAAAAGACTATTTAGTAAATTCAAAATGCGAGTATATTCCATATATAGGAAAAAACGACCACTTTGCAACTATAGATGAAGTAGAAGTTTTATCTGGAAGTAGTTATATAGAAAAAACTGGGAAAATCGATTCTTTAATTTTTAAAGATAGCGTTAAAATTGCTGATATTAAGGAAGATAGTTTTGAAGATATAATATTTAAATATAACGATTCTGAATATGAAGAATTTTTATATAACGAGGTATTACCTACAGAATTAGATAAAACTATAGGATATATTAATTATAAGCCATTTATTTATACTAATAAAAAACTAACATTAATAGAAAATAGAGAAATATATAGTGTGGATAATAAAAATATATTTTTCTATTAATGAGAATAATTTTATAAAATAGGTAATTATTCATGCCCTAATTTTTAAAAAGCCTGGTATATAGCTATTTTTAGTCAAAACATAGCTAGGGTTAACAATCAGGGCCTTGACTTACAAATAGCTATATACCAGGCTTTAAAGAAATATCTCCTGAATTGTTACTAAAATAGCTTTATATTAGTTAAAATTTATTGCTATTTTATAAAGTATAATTTTACATGTATTATTTTGAAAGGATATAATAATATGTTTAATAGCAAATTACAAGATATATTAAAAAATAATGAATACTATGCACATATAGGTAGTAGTGATTCAAAAAAAGAATCACTATTATCACACTTAGAACTAACATTGGAATATTACGAAAAGTTAAATAAAAAGAAAAATTTAGAAAAAATTTTTAGAAATATAATTAAAAATATAAATAATAAAATAAATAAAGAAGCTGAAGATAAAATTTATGAAATGTTTCTTAACGCAATTTATTATCATGATATCGGAAAAATAAATCCTAAATTTCAAATGTACAAAATGAAAAATAGTAGAGTTGAAAAAGACAAAAATATTATTGATTCAAATCATTCTATGCTATCAGCAAAAATCTATATAGATACATTTAAAGATGAAATTTTAAAAACTAGAAATCAAGATTATATAATAGTCATTTTATTTATATATTACTTTGGATTTGCAATTTCAAGACATCATAGCTTTATAGATATGAACGATATTTTTTTAGAAGAGTTAGAAAAAGTAAAAGTTCCAGCAATATATGGAAATATTGAGTTTAATAAAGATAAGGAACTATATTTAATATCAGCAATAAAAGAAAAATATGAAATTGATAAAATAAGTATATATATATTAGTAAAATTGGTATATTCAATAATAATTACAGCAGATTATTATGCAACATATGATTTTATGTCGGAAAATGAAATTAAAATTGAAGATAAAAATATAGATTTATTTGAAAATTATAAAGGAAGCGAATTATACAAAAAAATTAATTTATATAAAGTAGATAAGAGCAAATTAGAATTAAGTGAGCTAAATAAGATTAGAAATGAAATTTTTGTAGAAGCGGAAAGTAACTTAAAAGAAAACATAAAAAAATCACATATATTTTATCTTGAAGCCCCAACAGGAAGTGGAAAAACAAATATATCAATTAATCTTGCAAAATGTATATATGAGGAATGTGAAGAAATAAATTCAGTAAATTATATTTTCCCATTTAATACGTTAATAGAGCAAACTCAAGGCGTATTTGAAAGATATTTTGATAACAATAAAGACTTTGTTGTAATAAATAGCATAACTCCAATTTACGAAAGGAATGAAGAAGATACAGATTATGAACGAATATATATAGATAACTTGTTTAGGAACTATCCAATAACAATAACATCCCACGTTAATTTATTCAATTCTTTATTCGGAACTGGGAAAGAAAATAATTTCTCGTTGTTAGATTATTGTAATAGTGTAATTATATTAGATGAAATTCAAACTTATAAAAATAGAATATGGCGAGAAATATTAATAATGCTTGAAAAGTATGCAGAATTATTGAATATAAAAATAATAATAATGTCAGCGACATTGCCAAACTTAAGTGTACTTAGTATAGAAAACCATATAAAAAATTGTAATTTAATAAGTAATCCCAAAAGATATTATGATAGCGAGGCCTTTAAGAAGAGAGTGCAAATAAGTTATGAATTATTAGAAAGAAAAATAACACTTGAAGATTTAAAGAAAGAAGTACTAAAACATAAAGAAAGAAAAGTAATGGTAGAATTTATAAAAAAACAAGACGCGAGAGACTTCTATAATTTGTTAAAAGATGAAGACGTAACATTATATGAAATTAGTGGCGATGATAATAATTACGAAAGAAAGAAGATACTAAATAAAATAGTAGAACGTAAAGCACTTATTCTAGTTTGTACACAAGTAATAGAAGCTGGGGTAGATATAGATATGGATGTTGGATTTAAAGACATTTCCTTTATAGATAGCGAAGAGCAGTTTTTAGGGAGAATTAATAGAAATAATACCAAAAGTGGATGTAAAGCCTATTTCTTTAACTATGAAAATGCCCGAACGATTTATAGAGATGATAGAAGAGAAGGTTTAGACTTGACACGAAAAGATTTGCAAAATGTTTTAATAGAAAAAGATTTTAACCAATATTTTGATATGTTATTAGAAAAAGTAAAAAAAGAAACTATGAAATATAATAAAGATAATATAAATGATTTTATGGAAAACTGTGGGGAATTAAGATACAGTAATATTAAAAATAAATTAACATTAATAGACGAGCAACATCAACAAATCTTCTTAAACTTCACTTATAATATAGACGGAGAAGAAATTAGTGGCAAGGAGATATGGGAAAAATATTGCAGTTTATATGAAAATAAAGAAATGAGTTTTGCAGAAAAGAAAATAAAATTATCGCAACTAAAAAGAAAAATGTCTATTTTTATATATACAATTCCTTCATATGAAAAAAATTTATTTTTTACAGACAGTAAATTCGGGATGTTGTATATCGAAAACGGTGAAGACTTCCTAGAAAATGGAAAATTCAATAGGAAAAAATATTTAGAATATGGTGGTGGAAAGTTCATATAAGGGTAAGAAAGAAATAAAAATTATTTAGAATGTGATATGTGATGGAGGAAATATATATGAAAATAAATGGAACATTAATAAATTATTATTTTCATTGTAAAAGACAATGCTATTTGTGCGGAAACAGATTAAATTTAGAAGATAATTCAGAAGATGTGGCTATAGGAAAAGTGCTACATGAATCAAAATATACTGGCGAGAATACAGAAGTGAAAATCGATAATATTTCTTTGGATAAAATAACAGATAGGTATGTAACGGAGATGAAAAAAAGTGATGCGGATATAGAAGCAGCAAAAATGCAATTATTGTATTACTTGAAAGTATTGAAGGAAAAAGGAATAGAAAGAGAAGGCAAATTAATTTTTTTAGAAAAAAATAAAAATCAAAAAATTGATATTATAAAGCTGGATGAAAAGAATTTGAATTTACTAAAAAGTTGTGAAGAAGAAATATCTAAATTATTGGAAAATGATATTGTGCCACCAATAGAAAAAACAAAAGGTTGCAAAAAATGTGCGTATTATGAGTATTGTTATTTATAAAATTAGTATTTACTTTAGTAATAAAAAGATAGATATTAATTGTGAAATAGTTTAAAAGAGAAAAATCCTGCTGGAGCATTATATAATTAGAAATATAAAACATAGTTTAAAAACAGTATATAATTAAATTAATTGCAAATTTTATCTTTAAAAATTTTATTCGCAAAGCATAGTCAAATTAAAATAAAAAATATAAGAAAAATTAAGGAGATAGTTATGAAAAATACAACAAAATACATATTTTCATCTGGAGAATTAATAAGAGAAGACTTTTCAATAAAATTTAAAAATGAGAAAGGGAATTTTTACTTACCATTAGAGAATATACGAGAAATATATTCATTTAATGAATTAACAATAACAACAAAATTATTCGAATTATTATCAAAAGCTGGTATTATTATACATTTTTTTAACTATTATGAAAATTATATAGGCACATTTTATCCTAAAAATAATTTAATAAGTGGAAAAGTTGTAGTATTGCAAGCACAAAAATATTTAAATAATAGAGAAGAAATAGCAAAAGCAATAGTAAAAGGAATTGCTAATAACATTAAAAGTGTGTTGTATCATTATTATAGACACGACGTTAAAGAATTAAAAGAAATTATTGATTTTTGTAGTAAAGATGTTGAGAGATTATTAGAAAAAGCAAGAAATATAAATGAAATACTTTCAATAGAAGGAAAAATATGGGCTTTATTTTACGATAGTTTTAAATACTATTTACCAGAAGAATTCATTATAAATAAAAGGGTAAAACGTCCACCGGATAATCCCATGAATGCGTTAATATCATTTGGAAACACTTTATTATATACAAAAACAATCTCTCAAATTTATAATACACACTTAAATCAAACCATATCTTTTTTACATGAACCTAGTGAGGCACGCTTTTCTTTATCATTAGATTTGAGTGAAGCATTTAAGCCTATTATAGTATTTAAAACAATATTTGATTTAGTAAATAATAGAAGAATAAAAGTTGAAAAGCATTTCGATCCAAAATATAATTATGCGTTATTAAATGAAGAAGGAAAAAAGATTTTTATAGATGGATTTGAAGAAAGATTAAATTCAACTTTTGAACACGCTTCTTTGAAGAGAAAAATTACATATAAACAAGCAATAAAACTAGATGGATATAAATTGATTAAAAATTTATTGGAAAATAAGGAATTTAATACATTCAACATTGATTTAAAGAAATAGAAAATTTAAATTATAGAAAGAGGTTATATGAAAAATAATAATATAAAATATAATTACATATTTTTATTTTATGATGTAAAAGAAAAAAGAGTAAATAAAGTATTTAAAAAATGCAAAAAATATCTACATCACTGGCAAAATTCTGTATTTAGAGGCGAAATAACCCAAGCTAAAATAATAGAACTAGAAAATGAATTAAAGAAAATAATAGTGCCAGAAGAAGATTTTATATCAATAGTTAAAATGGTATCTCTTAATTCTGTCGGAGAAACGATTATAGGAAAAGAAAAAAATACAACAGAAGAACTTTTTATATAATTAAATTTTCCAGCGAATTTCCTAAAAGCCTTGATAAATGTATGATCATTATTATTTAACTTTCGCTGGAAAAAATGCTCATATTAGTTGCTAAATCTAAGGTTTAATGATATAATAATTTTGAAAAACTTAATTGTCGTTGGTTTAACTATAACAAAAAGTTGTATTTAAATAAGATTATTAAACCTTGAGGTCGAAAAAAATCCGGGTTTAACTATAACAAAAAGTTGTATTTAAATACATTATATTGTTTTTCATATTCTAATAACTGTTTGTTTAACTATAACAAAAAGTTGTATTTAAATTTTTACAAACTAACTAAAACTCTTTACATATGTTGGTTTAACTATAACAAAAAGTTGTATTTAAATCTTAATAAATATTCTTTACCTCTTAACATTTTCCAAGGTTTAACTATAACAAAAAGTTGTATTTAAATACAAATTTCTGATTGTTGCTGCGCAACGCAAAGAAGTTTAACTATAACAAAAAGTTGTATTTAAATAAGGCAAAACGTGGGAACGTTTCAAGGTAGTCTTGGTTTAACTATAACAAAAAGTTGTATTTAAATTCTATTTTACTACAAGATATAAGTATTTTAGTTACGTTTAACTATAACAAAAAGTTGTATTTAAATGGCCAAGCACTAGTTGCTATGCCAACTTCATTATGGTTTAACTATAACAAAAAGTTGTATTTAAATGTTATAATAAGGTCAGTAACTTGTGTTGGTTCTCCTTGTTTAACTATAACAAAAAGTTGTATTTAAATGTCATAGTAGCCTTATTACCTACTTTGACAAAATGTTTAACTATAACAAAAAGTTGTATTTAAATCAGTTAGACCCACAAACTCAAAAAGAATGTGATAAGTTTAACTATAACAAAAAGTTGTATTTAAATGAGAATTATAACAATTAATAAAGCAGTACATTTTGGTTTAACTATAACAAAAAGTTGTATTTAAATGATGTTAGTTGTTCATATATGCCTTGTTTTGACATAGTTTAACTATAACAAAAAGTTGTATTTAAATTACTCATAATTGGACTTATGATGAGATAGATTTAGTTTAACTATAACAAAAAGTTGTATTTAAATGTGGCTGCAAAAGCTGGCGTAACCTATAATAATTGGGTTTAACTATAACAAAAAGTTGTATTTAAATTCGCTAAAATAACTAAATCTTTTCCAATCTTTTTTGTTTAACTATAACAAAAAGTTGTATTTAAATATGCTTCCAAAATGCTCTTGATTATGGCACGTTTTAGTTTAACTATAACAAAAAGTTGTATTTAAATAAAAGTAGAAGATAAAAAAATTTTAAATGAAATAAGTTTAACTATAACAAAAAGTTGTATTTAAATTCTATACCTGTTGTCTTTATTAATTCTTCATCTTGTTTAACTGTAACAAAAAGTTGTATTTAAATTTCTGTAAGTGGGGTTGTAGACTGGTTAGGTCTAACTGTTTAACTATAACAAAAAGTTGTATTTAAATGATACTTGGGAAATGACAAACAATATAGTAGATATGTTTAACTATAACAAAAAGTTGTATTTAAATACTTCTAACTCTATATTATTCAATGTGTTCGCCCTCCGTTTAACTATAACAAAAAGTTGTATTTAAATATGTTGTAATAAATAATTTGCTATGCAACCTGCAAGTTTAACTATAACAAAAAGTTGTATTTAAATTCTTGTTTGTTTTTAGGTACATTTTGCATATCTACGTTTAACTATAACAAAAAGTTGTATTTAAATGCAGTTACGATTGCTAAATGTCCGTATTGTCCCCAGGTTTAACTATAACAAAAAGTTGTATTTAAATGCTGTTGCCTTAACTACCAAATCTCCAGTTACGTGTTTAACTATAACAAAAAGTTGTATTTAAATGCTGTTTGCAATAAAACTTTTGGTATCCTCTAAATGTTTAACTATAACAAAAAGTTGTATTTAAATGCTGTTTGCGATAAAACTTTTGGTATCCTCTAAATGTTTAACTATAACAAAAAGTTGTATTTAAATACTCTTTCTGTATTATCAAAGCTTCCAGACTTTAAAGTTTAACTATAACAAAAAGTTGTATTTAAATACGTTAAATATTATACAAACTATACTTGCTACTAGTTTAACTATAACAAAAAGTTGTATTTAAATGGAGCTGTTATTTCTACTTCATAATAGCCTGTTTGGGTTTAACTATAACAAAAACTTGTATTTAAATGTTTTTTTCTTTTGATATTCAATCGCTTTGATTTTTGTTTAACTATAACAAAAAGTTGTATTTAAATTTTCCCCAATTGCCTCTACCAAAGAAAAGTAGAAGGTTTAACTATAACAAAAAGTTGTATTTAAATGGATTAGTTAAAACTAAACCATCTAAACCATACCCGGTTTAACTATAACAAAAAGTTGTATTTAAATTTTATGGAACACAAATGAAGATTTTAGAAATAATGGTTTAACTATAACAAAAAGTTGTATTTAAATAGCTTTGATTAGGTCGTATAAATCGTCACATTCTATAGTTTAACTATAACAAAAAGTTGTATTTAAATACAAGTATCGATAAATAAAAATTATACAAAGTTCTCGTTTAACTATAACAGTTGTTGTATAATACTAGCTCTTTTCTATTAAAACAGAATCGGAAAAATTTTTGAAAAACTTTATAAACTTTATAGCACTACTTTCCTAAATAATAAGCAAAATAAATCTAGTATAGTAGTTTAATTATGATTATTTCTATAAATTAATATTAATAATTAACTTTATTTGCAATTATCTTTCTATTATGATAGAATTATTAATTATATAGAAAAAGCTTCTGTAAAATGCAATAGCAATGTATACAATTTTGAGACTGCAGAAAAATAAAAAAGGAAGTGAATTTATTATAAATATAGAAATAATAAAAGGTGACATAACAGAATTAGAAGTAGACGCAATAGTAAATGCAGCTAACACGTCTTTACTAGGTGGAGGTGGTGTAGATGGAGCTATTCATAGAAAAGCCGGAAAACAATTATTAGAAGAATGTATAAAATTAAATGGTTGCATTATAGGAAATGCTAAAAAGACAAATGGATATAATTTAAAAGCAAAATTTGTCATACACACGGTTGCTCCAAGATGGTATGATTTTAGAATTGAGAATAAGGAAAAAATATTAGAAAATTGTTATAAAAACTCTTATGAATTGGCAAAAGAAAGCAAGATAAAGACCATAGCATTTCCATGTTTAGGAATGGGGATATATAAAGTCCCATTAGATATTGGGGGTAGAATATCAATAGATAAAGCAATAGAATTTAGTAATTATTTTGAAAAAATATATTTAGTATGTTTTAAAAATGAAGAATATGAATATTATTGTAAATATTTAAAAGAAAAATTGATTAAAGTATAGATGTAGTTTGATGAAATTATAGAAAATAAAAAAGGAATTAATTAAGTATGAGTAATCATAAAAAATTTTTAGAAGAATTTGAAAAATATCTTAAGGAAAATTCATTGAAATTCAAAAAATATAAAATAGATAACTTATTTGTATACGATATAGAAAAAACTGTAGTAATATCAATAGAATTTAGGGAAGATTTTTCAAAAGATCATATTGTAGTAAGAGAAATATTAAATTTAAAAAATGAAAAAGAATCAAATAAATTAGACATAAGAACAAAACCATTTTTTCTAAAATATATAAAAGAATGGATAACATATTATTCATTTAATGGAGAAATAACAGATGAGTTAAAATTGCTAAATAAAAAGTTACCAACATTAAGTTTGATGGATAGGTATGAAAAATGGGAAGGCTATAAAGTTGTATTTGCAGTACTTAAATTAGAAGATTATGATAAAATCGGTTATGCTCTTGTAGAATGTCCCTCTATAGATGGAGTTGTAGAATTAAGAGAAATTGGAAAAAATTTATTAAGTTCATATATAAATTTTATCATTAAAAATCCATCTGCAGGAGTAGTTTATGCAGAAGTGATAAAAGGTGTTAAAAATTATGAATTTATAATAACTGAAAACATGGCAGAGATATTAAATAAAAGATACGTAAATAAGTATCCATTGGATAGTATAAGATTATTGGGTGAAATATCTGATTTAAAGGGATTTTGGAAAATTGAATATTTAAAAAATAAAAAGGATATACCATATAAATTTTTAGAAGAGTTAGAAAACGGAACAGCAAGTGGTACTGAATTAGCTTCGGATATTTATACAGAAAATATGAAATTAGAAATTCCTGATATAGAAGACTTGTATAAAAAATTCTACTATGTATCAGTAGTTTATGCAGATAACTTAACTTCTCGCGATATATACGATTATATAAGTACAGATGAGACTATTAAGGAAGGTGACATAGTATTAGTAAATAGAAGAACAGAAGATATTCCAGCAATAGTTGTCTACACTGAACACTGTTTTGGATATGACGTGCCTTATCCGATTAAAAAAACTAAAAATGTTATAAAAAAGATAGAAAATATTGAAGAATTAAAAGAATATGGATATAATCCCAAAGAATTAGAAGAATATAGTTATTATTACCAAAATAAAGAAGACGAAGAAGGAGAAGATGAAATAGTGTATTATTATTACATAGTTACAACATTATGTGACAAAGAAGAAATAGCCAACAAAATTTCAAAAACATTAATGGAAAAAAGGCTTGTGGCGGGAAGCCAAATATCTAAAGTGAAATCAGATTATTGGTGGGGCGGAAAAATAGAAACAAAAGAAGAATTTAAGTTAGAATTTAGAACAAGATCAGATAAAGTTAATGAAATTGTTGATGTAATAAAATCGATTCATGATTATCAAGTACCTGCTATTTCAAGAACAGAGATAACATGCCTTACAGAAGATACAGAAAAATGGATAAATGAGAGTGTGGAGTGAATATAAAAGTAAAAAATGAAGTTATTTATAAAGTTGTGAAGGAGTATATGAATTATAAAATGTGTAATAATACTGGTAAGCGAGATATTTTAATTTTTCCTAAATTTGAAAATATAGATTTAATTCAAAATATAAGAAATAAATTTGATCCATTAGCAAATATAATAGCACCACATATTACTTTAGCTTTTCCATTTCTAGATAATATGTCTAATGAAGAACTAATTATAAAATTATCTAAATTATTAGTAAATTATAAACCTTTTAATGTTATTTTTAAAGGAGTATCCTTATCTAATGATAATTATATATACTTAAATTGCATTGAAGGAAATGAAGAGTTTATTCGATTGCATGACGAAATATACAAAAATATTCTACCAACGCATTTAAAAAAATCTATTAAGTATATTCCTCATATAACTTTGGGGCAATCTAATAATATTAAAGAATTAAAATTTTTTAATTACGAATTTAAAACAATTATAGATGAAGTCTCAATCGAATTAATAGGAGAAGAAGAAAAATCTATAATTATAAAAATATAAAATTAGGAGTTTTAGAATAATGTCAAAATTATATATAATAACTAGCCCAGCGGGAGTTGGAAAAAGTACAATTTCAAAAGAAATTGCGAAATTAAGTAATAAATCTGTACTAATTGAAGGTGATGATATTTATCATCAAGTAGTTGGCAGTTATGTGCCAGCGTGGAAAGAAGGAAACCACTTAGAAACTTTTTGGAAAGTTTGTATAAGTATGATTCAAATTTATTTAAAAGGTGGATATGATGTAGTGTTTAATTATATAGTTAACCCCAAAAATCTAGAATTAATGAGTGCTAAAATCAAAGAACATACTATTAAATTTATTGTTTTATTAGTAGATGAAACAACTTTACTTTTGCGAGATAAAGAACGCCCTACAGACTGCCAAATGAATGAGCGTTGTGTTACATTATTATTAAATAATTTTAAAAATACAAATTATAATGCTCAAAATATATTAGATACAACCAATCTATCAATTAAAGAAACAGTACAAATAATTGAAAAAGATAATAAATTTATTTTAAACGATAATTGTATTTAAACTTAAAATGTATTTTAACCATAGTTTGCCACTTTATGAAGCCAAAAACCCATCTAGAACACTTTAAAAAATAGGGAGTTCCATTTTAAAATAATATTAAAGGAGGTTGATAGTAATGCAAGAAGAATTAATGAAAGAAATGATACAGCAAGGGGAAAGACCTGACATAGCGGGGCATTTAAGCAGAATATTAAAAACCAAAGAGCAACAACAAGCAATGATGAAGTATCTAATTTCAATACGCGAGGAAACAGTGAGCGAAGCAGAAGTGATACAAGTGGCAGCACGAATATCAAAAATGGAGAACTAATTATAAAAAATATATAAATTTAGAAGTAATTATATACTTAATCCAATTAACAATTAACTTACGGTGGTGGAATATATGAATAAAGAAAAAATAAATATACGTGACAGCATAATTGGCTTTGCCATAGGAGATGCACTTGGAGTACCGGCAGAATTTAAATCAAGGAGGGAACTAAAACTATATCCTATAGAAGATATGATACCAGACAGAAACTATAACATACCAGCAGGAACTTGGTCTGATGATACATCAATGACTCTTGCCACATTAGATTCAATTATATTAAAAAAAGGAATTGATGTAAACAATATTGCAGATAAATTTTTAGAATGGTTTAGAAATTCAAAATATACAGCTACAGGAGAAGTTTTTGATATTGGTAGAAGTACTCTTCAATCATTGGCTAGATATGAATCTAAATTAACAGATGCTAGCAACTGTGGTGGAAATAGTGAAATAGAAAATGGAAATGGTTCTTTAATGAGAATGTTACCAGTAGCTTATTACATATACTATAACAATATTATTAAAGACGAAGAAATTTATGATATTGTTAAAGAAGTATCTTCAATAACACACGCACACGAAATTAGCATTTTGGGCTGTTATGTATATGTACGATATGTAATTGAATTATTAAATGGAAAAGACAAAATATATGCGTATAAAAATATACAAAACTTAAATTATAATATGTTCAATGAAAATACAGTAAATAAGTATGAAAGAATTTTAAAAGATAATATAAAAAATTTAGATGAAGAAAGTATATTATCAACTGGCTATGTGGTGCGCACATTAGAAGCCACATTGTGGCTATTCCTTAATTCAAATGATTATAATGAAACGATATTAAAAGCTGTAAATCTAGGAGATGATGCCGACACTGTTGCTGCTTGTACAGGTGGATTGCTTGGAATATATTATGGTAGTGAAAATATAAAAGATAGTTGGAAACAAACTTTAAAAAAATTTGAATATATTGTAGATAAATGTAATGAATTTGATGGAATATTTAATAAGAAAACATCAATATAGCTAACACAAAATCCACAGAAGAATATCTGTACTTAAATTGTGGAAAAAATAGAAAGATAATTCGAGAAAATGAAAATAGTAGAAACTCTTGAAAATATTTATGGAGTTCGCGTAAGCGGAAATAGACCGTAAATATTGAAATAGAGTTTCTATATTTTTTGCAAACGAAGCAATTTTATTAAAAGTCTATATATTAAGTTTTTTATTAATTATCAACGAATTGTTAGCACAAAATTAAAATTTTTATAGAAATATATTGACATCATTACGTAACGATGATAAAATAATAAACAGAGAGGTGAAAAAATGGAATACAAAATATCAGAACTTGCAGATAAAGCTGGGGTAACTAAAAGAACAATACATTATTATATAAGTAAAGGACTACTTTTACCACCAGAAGGAAATGGTGTAAACAGTTTATATAATGACGAACATTTAGAAAGAATACTTTTAATAAAAAAACTACAATCGAAATATATGCCATTAAAAAAAATAAGAGAATATATTTTAGAAAATCCAAATGAACGAGTAGAGAAAACAGAAGAAAGTTCTAAAAAAGTTGAATTAAATACAGATAAAAGAGAAGGACAAGAAGTATATATTAGAGAAAATATATGTGATATATTTGAAATTCATTATTCGGAAATAAATAGAGAAAAATATAGTTATATAATTGAAAATGTAAAAAAATATGTAGAAAAAATGTTGGAGGATTAATATTGTGGAAATAATTAATTTAAGAGAATTAGCACTAAAAAAAGTAAAAATAAGAGGAAAGGTAATAGGGAAATTTGGAATATTTGAAATTGAACAAGTATTTAAAAACGATACAAAAAGTACATTAGAAGTTGGATATACATTTCCAATAGCAGAAACTGCAACAGTAGTTGGATTTGAAATTAATATTGGAGATAAAGTGTTAAAAGGAAAGTGCAAAGAAAAAGGCGAAGCTAAAAAAGAATATATAAAAAATATAGTAAAAGGAAATAGTGCATACTTAATGGAAGAAGAAAGCGATAATATTTTTAAAATTTCTATAGGAAAAATCAAAAAAGATGAAGAAGTTATATTAAAAATACATTATATTGATAAATTTGAAATTATAGATAATACAATAAAAATATTAATACCAACATTAGTTACACCTAAATATAAATCAAAAATTACAAATAGATTAGTATATGGAAATGTTAATTATACAGTTGACTTTAATATAAATATAGATAAAGCATTAAACGTAAAAACAATAAGCAGTGAAAGTCATAAAATAAATATAATAGATGAAGAAAAAACAGAAAAAGTAGAAGTACTAAATTATGACTTATCAAAAGACTTTAAATTAAATATAGAATTAAAAAATGAAATATCATCGAATGCAACTATAGCAAAAGCAAAAGACGGAACAGATATAATGTACTTATCATTTATGCCAGAAATTTTAGATTCATATGAGGATAGTGAAAAAGAATATTTATTTATTGTGGACATATCGGGTTCAATGTATGGACAAAAAATAAAGGAAACCAAAAGAGCCGTAATCGAATGTTTAAAGCAATTAGATATAGGAGATAAATTTAACATTATTCCATTTGAATCACAATTTGAAGCAATGGATATTAATTCAATAGAATATAACGAAGAAAATATGAAAAAGGCAATAGAATATATTAATAATTTACAAGTACTAGGTGGAACAGAAATATTAGATCCGATAAAATTTGCATTATATGAAAAAGAAACAGATAAAATAATATTATTATTCACAGATGGGCAAGTAGGAAATGAATACGAAATAATTAAATACGTAGAAAACAATATAAATAGAAGTAGAATTTTTCCTTTTGGAATAGATACAAATGTAAATGCATCTTTTATAAAGCAACTAGCCAAAGCAGGAAATGGAAAAGCAGAACTTATACAACCAAAAGAAAAAATTGATGATAAAATAATAAGAACATTTGCACGAATACAAACTCCATTATTAGAAAAAGTTGAAGTAGATTATGGAGAGAATAAACTTATTGATGAAATAAGAGAAGAAAATTGCTTATTTAATTATGAATTCTTCAATGTATTTGCTAAAATAGAAAAATTAGAAGATGATATAAAATTAAAAGGAAAAATATTAAATAAAGAATACGAATGGAAAATTGATAAAGAAAAAATATGTAATACAAGCATAGATTTAGAAGTTTTATTTGCAAAACAAGAAATAGAAAGACTAGAAGAATATATTAGAAATACATATGAAGAAGATAAAATAGAAAATTATGAGAAAATGATAATTGAATTATCAGAAAAATATAATATAAATTCTAAATATACATCATTTATAACAGTATATGAAAGAAAAGATAAATTGCTAGAAGTTCCAAAGTACCAAGAGACGAGATTAAGTAATAAACTCTCAGTAATAGAATTAATGTTGGCAGATAAATTTATTATGTGTGATGATGAAAGCGATGATTATGAATATGAAAATGAATCTTCAACAGTATCAAACGATGACTCTAGTAGTCATAATGATTTAGATATACCATGCTTTTTAAGAAAGAAAAAGGTAACAACTTCAGAAAATTATTCTTCAAAAATAAAAGAAGTAAAGGAAGAAAAATTAAAAGAAAAGGTAGATGAATATTATAAAGAATTTATATCAAAAGATAAAAAATCTATATTAACATATTTGTTATATGGGGTATATTATTTAGAAAATAGAGAAAAAGATTTTTATTATAATGATTTAATAGAATTTTTAAATAATAATAAAGAAGAGATTTTACACAATGAGTTGTATATAAAGTTGATTTATTTATGCTATGTTAAATTAAAGGACAATACAGCTATAGATAAAAGAAAAATATTTGAATTGTTAAATGAAGAATATAAAAAAATAGCATATACGAATTTAAAATTTAACATAGACTTAAAAATAATAACAAAGCAAGAAATAGAAGATATAATTGCTAAAGATACAATAGTACAAAATATAAATGAAGTGATTTGGTATTTATATAATAATAGTACTCATACATGTTCATGGTTAAGGTATTAATTGATTAGAAATTAAAAAAACATATTGACACAAATGACACAATGTGTTAAAATAATACGCATAGACACGAACAGCAAATAAAAAAGTTATGGATGGTAATATATGGTGTCTTGTATCAGAGCCACTAACAGCAAAGAGAAGCGATTTAAATTAGAATTAATTGTTTGCACAATTAATATCTTTGTCTGTGGCTCGTTTTTTTATATAAAGAAAGGAAAGTGAGAGTAATGAGTTATTTAGAAAATCTTCAAAAAAATTCTACTATAACAAATACAAAAGGTGGAAAATATTATTCTACAACATATGATGCAAATTTAGATATATTTGTAGGAATATCTAGATATAACGATACAGATGAGATAATAAAAAAATTCAAAAAAGCTTTAGTAGAAGATAGTACTCTAGTTCTTGCTAATTTAATATATTTATTAGATATAAGAAGCGGAAAAGGAGAAAGATTGTTATTCAAAACAATTTTTAGATACTTGTGCCAAAATGAAAAAGAATTAGCATTAAAAATATTACCCAAAATACCAGAATATGGAAGATGGGACTATATATTGGAAGGGTTAGACACATTAATAGATGCAGAAGTTGTAGAAATGATAAAAAAGCAATTAAAAGAAGATGAAAATAGTGAAACACCATCATTAATGGCAAAGTGGTTACCTTCACATAGAACTCATAACATAAAAAATGAAACAGCAAAAAAATTAATAAAAAAATTAGGAATAACAGAAAAAGAATATAGATTAACTTTAACAAAAATACGAAAAAAACTTAAATTAATAGAAAATAATATTACAAAAAGAGATTATGAAAATATAGATTTTGAAAAAGTACCAACAAAAGCAATGTTAAAATATAAAGAGTGTTTTAGAAGAAATTGTAATGAAAAATATATAGAATATTTAAGAGCGGTAGAAAAAGGCGAGAAAAAAATAAATACAACAGGATTGTATTGCTATGAAATAGTACGCAATATAATATTAGGATTACCAGTTGATAGAAAATTACTTAATGCAATGTGGGAAAATCAAAAAGATATATTAAATGGATATGATAAAAACATAATGGTAATCGCGGACACATCTGGTTCAATGGAATATCCAAGTGTTCTACCTTTATCTAATTCAATAGGGTTGGCAATATATATAGCAGAAAGAAATAATGGGATATTTAAAAATAACTTTATAACATTTTCAGAAAATCCACAAATGGTAAAAATCATCGGAAAAGACATTGTAGATAAAGTAAATAGCTTCGAATGCGAAATTGCAAATACTGATATAGACAAAGTATTTGAACTACTATTAAAAACAGCAGTACAAAACAGAACAAAACAAGAAGAATTACCTTCACACTTAATAATAATTTCAGACATGGAATTTGACGAAGGGGTAAATTCAAAAAATGGAACAAACTTTGAAGGCTGGAAGAAATCATTTGAAGAAGAAGGATATAAATTACCAAAAATAATATTTTGGAATGTTGCAGCAAACACGATGGGAGTACCAGTTACAAAATATGATAATGATGTTATAATGGTAAGTGGATTCTCTACAGCAATTTTAGAAAACATAATAACATTAGAAAACTATACACCAATAGATATTATGTTAGACACTCTTAAAAAATACATAAAAATACTTCAAGAGGAGGAATACAATGAAACGCTTTATAACAGTTAGAATGTGGGAAGAAACAAAAGATAAACTTGAACAAGTTAGAATGGATAAATCTATGAAGGAAAAAAAGATAATTTCACTCGCACAGGTTATAGATGAATTGGTGGAAGAGTATTTAGAAAAAAATAAATTTTAAAAAGAGGTGGAAAATGGATACTACAGAAATTAGTGTTAATAAGAAAAGTGTTAAAGATTTATTGAAAACTGGAAGCATAAGTAAATTTGTAATTCCAGACTATCAAAGACCATATAATTGGTCTGAAGATGAAATCACGACTTTATTTGATGATTTATGGGAAGCAACTTTAGACTCAATTAATAATCCTGAATCAAATAAAACTTTCTTTTTGGGAAGCATTGTAACATTTTATAATAAAGAAAAGAATGAACAAGAAATAATTGATGGTCAGCAAAGAATAACAACATTATTTCTTCTCTTAAGAGCGATATATACAAACTTGTCTAAAAATGAACAAAAAAGTGAAGAAGAAGAAAACTTTATAAATGAAATTTCACCATGTTTATGGATGAAAGCAAAACTTACTAATAAATATTATTACGATCAGATATTAATAGACTCAAGAACAATTATTAGTGATGAAGAAATTAATAATCCAAACGAAGTTTTAAAGGAGATTTTAAAAACTGGAAAAGTAGAAGAAGGAGCAACAGATAATTATTCAAAAAATTATATAAAATTAAAAGAATTATTTGAATCAAAATCAAAAACTCAAGCAATGAAAATGTATCATTTTATATATTATTTGTTGAATAATGCGATTTTACTACCAATAACAACAAATGATGAAGATACGGCTCTAACAATATTTTCCACTCTAAATGATAGAGGACTACCTTTATCAGATGCAGATATTTTTAAAGCTAAAATATATAATCATCTTTCAAGAAGTGGTACATCTGATGAAAAACTAAAGAAATTTGTAACAGATTGGAAAAAATTAGAAATAAATGCTAAAGAAGTTTTTAAAGAAGGTATACAACAATTATTTTATTATTATATGTTTTACTTGAGAGCAACTAGAAATGATGACAAAACTACAACTCCAGGTTTAAGAAATTATTTTAAAGATGAAAAATATGCAAGTTTATACGATGAAAATTTAATAAATAAGTTAGAAGAAATACTGAACTTCTGGTTAGTCATAAATAATAGAATAGAGTTAGAAGGAGAAACTTGGTCATCAGAGATAGAAATATTAGAAATATTGGATTGCTTAAAAAACTACCCTAATGAATTTTGGAAATATCCAGTTATAATATATTATTTAACGTATAAAAATAATAAAGAATTTAACGAGGACTTTTTAAAGTTTTTGAGGAGATTTTATACATTTTTAGTGGTGAAATACATACAAATGCCAACTATAAATGCAGTAAAAGGTGACATTTTGAAATTAGATATAAAAATTATTTCCAATAAAAAGCCAACCTTTGATGAGATGAATTATATTGAAAGTGAAGAATTTAGGAATGCTTTAATAACTCCACATTATAAAATTGTAAGGATGTTGTTGTTGCTTTTAGCATATAACAATGAAAATCAGAAGAAACTTTTACCAGAAAAATGGGAAATTGAACATATTTTTCCACAAAGCTGGAACGATAATTATATTAATATGCCGATAAATACCTTAAAAGAAAAAATTGAGCATTTAGGAAATAAATTGCCTTTTGAAAAAAAATTAAATATAAAAGCAAGTAACAATTATTTTAGAAAAAAGAAGGATGAGTATAAGAATTCAAAAATAGAAATCGTAAAGGCAATGTCAGAAAATGAGTACGATGATTGGGTAACTAATAATATAGATGCGAGAGATAAAGAAATAGTTAAAGAAATTCAAAATACATTAATTTCGTGGATAGCTAGTTATGAAATTGATAAAAAAATAGAAATACAGAATCAACCAACAGAAGAAGAACTTAAACAAATAGAAGAATTTAGAAAAAAAGGATTTATATAATTATATAAAGTGAAAAATAGAGAAGCGGATTTAAAAAGTTTTTATAAATCCGATTTCGTCAATAAAAGTGGTTCTTCGTCAAGTTACTTGACAAAGAACCACTTTATTTTACACTATCATAAATTCACTTTTTTATCCATAAATACATACCAGTAATTTTATCTGGATTATACTTAAAACCAGCTTTTTCATAAAAAGCCTCGTTACCAGCAGTAGGAGTTAATTCTATTTGCATTTTTTCACCTTCACTTACATTTATCTCAATTAATTTTTTCAATTCATTTGTAATTCTTAAACCGATTCCATGCCCTTGAAACTCAGGTTTTACACAAATATCTGTTAAAATACAAACAATGCTATAATCGCCAACAACTCTACCTATGCCAGCTAAATTTCCATCAACAGTTGCTTTTACCATATACATAGTATTTTTTAAAGCTTTTTCAACTTGTAACTTAGAATA